>CANGUI010000141.1 GCA_947457025.1 Flammeovirgaceae bacterium
CCCGCTTTCCTTTGGCGATTTTGATATTTATAAAGCCTACTTCCAAAATGGCATCTGGCTTGAGCCCAAAAATATCGGACCGCTGGTAAACGGTGCGGGCAGCGAGTATTATTTTACGATCGACTCCCGGTCGCGCAATTTATATTATGCCCGCTCTGCCGAAGAAACGAAAGACAACCTCGATCTGTTTTCATTCCCTGTACCCATGGAGGCCCAACCTACTGCAGTCGCTTCCCTGAAAGGAAGCCTGAAAAATCCGGATGGAAAGCCTGTAAAGGGCATTGTTTCGATCATTGATCTGGATGAAGGTATCGAAGTAGCCCCAAAGTACCTGCGTGAGGATGGAACCTTCGACTTCGAATTGATCAATAAGCGCAACTACCTGTTGATCATTCAGGGTGAAGATTTTTTTCGAATTGAAGAACTGTTTTACCTGGATGGTGACAAACAAATGGATCGCGTGGCAGAGCCCATCGAAGCGCGCCTTGCCTTTAAGTCGCTGGAATTTGAGAACGGAAAGGCCAACATCCTGCCCGCCATGCACGGAGATCTGAATAAACTCGGCAGCTTTTTGTTAGATCATCCCGAGTTGGTGCTCGAAATTTCCGGCCATACAGACAGTGCAGGAAAAGAGGAAGCCAACCGAAAGTTATCGCAGGACCGGGCTGACGCGATCCGGGAATATTTGATTGCATCTTACAAAATTGAATTAGACCGGATTCAGGCAACCGGCTACGGCAGTTCGAAACCGATCGTCAAAGAAATCACTGAACTTGACCGACAGCTAAACCGCCGCGTGGAATTTCAGATCTCGCGAGCACGGGCTGAAAATGAATAATCCACCAGCGCAGGATGCCGTCAGTCAAAGCGGATGGCGCGTATCGGATGGATCCGCGTGATGAGCGCGGTAGGTACCAGAAGTACGATGGAGACAAGTGCAAATACCAGCAGGTTGAGCAGAAGAATAGTGAGCCAGTGCCAACTGATCGGTACATAGCTCATGTAATAATCTGAGGCACTGAGTGTGATGATATGAAATTTCCACTGAAGAGCGCAGAGACCAATACCCACCAGATTACCCCACAGCAAGCCCCTCCCAATGAGGTGCATGCCTTGGTAAATAAACATGCCTCGCACCATCCGATTAGTCGCACCCAGGGCCTTGAGCATGCCGACCATCTGGGTGCGTTCCATCACCAAAATCAGGATCACCGAAATCATATTGACACATACCACCGAAAGGATAATGGCCAGCAAGATATTTACCTGCCGGCGGATGAGGCCAAGCCAGCCGAAAACGGTGTGGTACCTGTCGCTGGTCTTTTCGATAAAGAAGTCGTAATCCATTTTTTCACCAATTTCCGCCATTGCCGCCTCTGCCGCAGCCGGATCGCGTATGTATACCTGCAGGCCGCCGGCCACACTGTCGCCCCAGTCGTTCAAGCGTTGTACAAGCCGAAGATCCCCCAGGATCATCTGGCCGTCAAAAAACTCCGATAAGTTAGTTTCGTACGTGCCGGCTACACGCAGCTTCCGAAACCGCGGGGGATTCTGAAAAAAGTGCACGGTAATTTCATCCTCCAGCCGGATGTCAAGTTTACGCGCAATTTCACTGCTGATTACCACCTCACGCGAATAGCCGGAATCGGGCAGATGTATGAATCGCCCCGTCTTCAGATAAGGAGCAAAACGCTCGGATGAAAAGCTGCGCCCTACACCGCGGAAAAGAATGCCGAGCGCCTCGTCTTCCGTTTTGATGAGGCCCGGCTTATGCGCATATTCCTGCACATGGTCAACGGCCGGGTATTGGCCGGGATTTCGCACCACATCAAGGTTATAGGAAAAGGGCTGTTCTTCAGCGGCATTATTCAATGTAAATCGGGTGATCTGCAGGTGGCCACTTACCCCGTAGATCTTTTCCTGAACCGTCTCCTGAAATCCAAACATGATCAGGAACGATACGATCGCCGCCGCCAACCCCAAAGCAATCGTGACAATCGCAATGCGGTTGATCAAGCCCGAAAATCCAGCGTTCTTGTGGCTACTGATCCGGGTGGAAAGAAAAAGCGAGAGATTCAAAACTTGGCTTATTTTTGGCTTATGATTCGTACAAAGAAAACTAAAATGCAGCGGTTTTCATGGGTTGTGTTTTTCCTGTTCCTGACTGTTGCCGCACCTGCTCAGCAAACGAAGGTTCAATTTGGCATCCACCAGCTCGACAAAGTGGTAAGCGCCACGGAAGGCAAACGCGTAGGTCTGCTCGTCAACCATACGGCCGCCCTGGGTAATGTGCACCTGGTCGACTTACTGGTGGCCATGAAAGTCAATATCAAGAAAGTATATGCTCCGGAACACGGGTTCCGCGGTGACGCTGACGCCGGTGAAACCATCACAGACAGCAAAGATCCGAAAACGGGTATTCCGATCGTATCGCTGTATGGCAATAACAAAAAACCAACAGCCGCGCAGTTGGCCGATGTGGACGTGGTCATTTTTGATATTCAGGATGTAGGAACGCGCTTTTTTACCTATATCAGCTCGCTGCACTACATGATGGAAGCGTGTGCGGAAAGTAAAAAGAAAGTAATTGTGCTCGACCGGCCGAACCCCAACGGACACTATGTTGATGGCCCGGTACTCAAACCCGAATTGAAGTCTTTTGTGGGGATGCATCCCATTCCCATCGTACACGGACTGACGGTGGGCGAGTTAGCCCAGATGATCAATGGCGAAGGCTGGCTGGCTGGCGGAGTCAGGTGCGAACTGGAAATCATTCGCCTGCTGTTTTACACGCACGCTTCGGCCTATACATTGCCGATCAAACCCTCCCCTAATTTGCCTACTCAACACGGCATTCTGCTGTACCCCACCACCTGCCTTTTCGAAGGAACAGCGCTGAGCGTTGGACGCGGCACACAGACCCCTTTTGAAGTGATCGGGCATCCCGCGCTCACCCAGTTCTCATTTACGTTTACACCTGTAAGCATACCCGGCATGGCCAAACAGCCCCCCTTTCAGGATCAAGCCTGTTTTGGTTGGGATTTCCGCGCGGCCAAACCCGAAAATCGCATAGTGCTGCAGTGGCTGATTGATGCATACCAGGCGTTTCCCGACAAAGACAAATTCTTCATCCCTTACTTTGATAAGCTGGCTGGCACGGCGGCGTTGAAAGAACAAATCCGCCAGGGACTCACGGAACAACAAATCCGTGACACCTGGAAAAAGGACCTTGAGGCTTATCAGGTAATACGACAGAAATACCTCCTCTACCCTTAGCGTCTGGTATCGCGTAGCCGCATGAGATTCCCATTTCCAAAACCGGAAAAGCAACAAACAGAGCGGTGATGACAAAAGCAGAAAAAGTAAACGACATCCTCGCGATACTCGACCAGCAGTTTCCGGTTGTGGAGACCCCTCTCCACCACAAAGATGCCTATACCCTCTTGATTGCGGTTTTGTTGTCGGCTCAATGCACCGATGAGCGTGTGAACAAAACAACACCCGCCCTTTTTCGGGTTGCAGACAATCCGTACGACATGGTGAAATTATCCGTCTCAGAAATCCGAGCCATCATCAAACCCTGCGGGCTATCGCCCATGAAAGCAAAAGGCATACATGGCCTTTCAAAAATTCTGATCGACATACACCACGGCCAGGTGCCAAACACCTTTCATGACCTAGAGGCCTTACCGGCTGTTGGTCACAAAACGGCTTCCGTTGTGATGACGCAATGGTTTGGATTTCCCGCTTTTCCTGTGGATACGCACATTCACCGGCTGGCTTACCGATGGGGCCTCTCGAACGGAAAAAGTGTTGAGCAAACCGAGAAAGATTTGAAACGTCTGATTCCGCAGGAACGGTGGCAGAAAGCGCACCTGCAAATCATATACTTTGGTCGCGCATTTTGCCCGGCGCGCACCCATGTGTGGCGAAATTGTCCGATCTGCAGTAAGTATATGCGAAAGAGTTTACAAGATGAATAACATAGGTGATGAATGATCTGCGAATCGTATTCATGGGCACACCGGAGTTTGCCGTACCCAGCCTGGAGGTATTGATCAAAAATGGGTTCAGGGTAGTGGCGGTGGTTACCGCACCCGACCGCCCGCAGGGGCGCGGTTTAAAACTCACGCCTTCGCCAGTGAAGGAATGTGCATTACAACACGGTATTCCGGTGCTGCAACCCACCAACCTGAAGTCACCGGAATTCCTTGAACAATTAAAAAGTCTTCGGGCAAATCTCCAGGTAGTGGTGGCCTTTCGTATGTTACCGGAGGCAGTGTGGGCCATGCCCCCTCTTGGCACCTTCAACTTACATGCCTCTCTGCTCCCGCAATACCGCGGCGCGGCACCCATTAACTGGGCCATCATCAACGGTGAAACCGAAACCGGAGTAACCACCTTTTTTCTGCAACATGAGATTGATACCGGTGCCATCATCTTCCAGGAACGGGAACCCATTTCCCTAAGCGATGACGCCGGCACGCTGTATGATCGCCTAATGGAAAAAGGGGCTCAAGTGGTACTGAAAACCGTTCGTGCCGTTGCCGCCGGAACCTGTCCCGCAATACCCCAGAAAATAAGCGGTGATCTAAAACCGGCCCCAAAAATTTTCAAGGAGCACTGTAAAATTAACTGGCAGCAACCCGGCCAGCGCGCGCTGAATTTTATTCGTGGACTAAGTCCGTATCCGGCTGCGTGGACAACCCTCAACGGCAGGCACTTCAAGATTTTTCAAGCCACAATGATAGATGTTACCTCGAGCGAACAACCAGGTAGCATCAAAACCGATAATAAAACATACCTTCATGTAAAAGTAGCCGATGGCTGGCTTGCCGTGGAAGAACTTCAGGGCGAAGGTAAACGAAAAATGAGTATCGCAGAGTTCTTTCGCGGCAATACAGTCTCAACGAATTCCGACAAATGATCATTTCACTCATCGCGGCATGTACGCGCAATTTTGTTATTGGAAAAGACAATTCGCTGCCGTGGCACCTGCCGGATGACATGAAGTACTTTGCGCAAATCACGAGCGGGCATCCGGTTATCATGGGGCGGAAAAATTTTGATTCCATTCCGGAAAAATTTCGTCCGCTGCCAAATCGCCAAAATGTTATTGTAACGCGGCAACTCGGTTTCAAGGCAGCGGGTTGTGACATCGTACACTCGATCCCGGAAGCCTTCCGGAAAGCGGAAAGCTACCGTGCCGATGAAGTTTTTGTGATTGGCGGTGCTGAAATTTATCAGCAAGCGGTGCCGTACGCCCATCGCTTATATATCACTGAAATTCATACGGAACTGGAGGGCGATACATTTTTTCCTACCTGGCAACCAGCGGAGTGGGTGGAAATCTCACGGAAACCTCACCCGGTTGATGCACGCCACGTCTTCGATTTTGATTTTGTCATCTACCAAAGAAAAAAGATATGAAGTACGATTCAGTCGAACCCCATAAGCGCATTGCCGGAACCTTATACATCGTTTTTGCCTGCTTCCAGATTCTGGGCATGTTGTTTCTTTCATTTTTTGTCACGTTGTTTCTTCAGATGATTTTTTCTGAAGGTGAGTTAGAAGAACAGTGGGTTGTAACATGGTTGATTCCGATGCTTCAGGCGATCGCCTGGGGCGTGATCGTGCTCTTTTCCATTCCTTCGATTATTGCCGGTGTGGGCCTGATCAACAACCGGCAGTGGGCACTGACTCTCGCGCTGATAGTGGGCTGC
>CANGUI010000142.1 GCA_947457025.1 Flammeovirgaceae bacterium
AAACAACGTTACGCTTAGCGGGTATATTCGAGACGAATCAACAGGGGAAGAACTCATCGGAGCCACCATTCAGGTTCAGGGCACTTCCACGGGCACCGTTACAAATGCCTATGGATTCTACTCCCTCACTTTACCGGCTGGCAACTACCGCCTGGTGGTAAGTTATGTCGGGTATAATCCGTATCTGCTTGAGCAAAACCTTACCGGCAACCAAACCATCAACATCCAGTTAAAACAAACCGCCAACGAACTGCAGGAGGTTATTGTAAAAGCCGAAGCAGAAAACAGAAATGTTACCGCCAATCAAATGAGCGTCGCCCGGCTTGAGCCGAAACTGGTGAAAGAACTACCAGCCGTATTGGGGGAACCCGATGTCATCCGATCGCTACAACTATTGCCCGGTGTAACAACAGTTGCCGACGGCGCCGCAGGATTCAACGTTCGCGGAGGCAGTGTTGATCAAAATCTGATCTTGCTGGACGAGGGTACTTTGTATAATTCATCGCATTTGTTTGGCCTGTTTTCGGTAGCGAATCCCGATGCTGTTAAAAGTGTTGACCTCTTCAAGGGTGGAATCCCGGCGCGCTACGGCGGCCGTTTAAGTTCGGTTTTAGATATACGCCAGCGCGAAGGTAACATGAAAGAATTCAACGGAGAGGCCGGCATCGGCCTGATCTCAGCCCGCGCACTCATTGAGGGCCCTTTTATTAAAGATAAGAGTTCTTACATGGTCGCAGCACGAAGATCATACGGAGATCTGTTCCTGCCACTGATCGACAACACAAGCACTGCCTTCTTTTACGATTTAAACATGAAAACCAACCTGATCGTCAACGACCGAAACCGCCTGTTCTTGTCCGGGTATTTCGGCCGCGACCGGTTTTCACTCGGCAGCATTTTTAACAGCGCGTGGGGCAATGCTACGGCCACCCTGCGGTGGAATCATTTGTTCTCAGATAAACTGTTTGCCAACTTCTCCGCAATCTATTCCAACTACGACTACTCGCTCGACCAACTCACTACCGGCGCCCAGTACAACTGGAAGTCGCGCATCATCACCCAAAATGTAAAAGCCGACTTCTCCTATTTTCTGGGCCGAAATGCACAGCTCGAGTTTGGAGCCGATGCAAAAACCTACGAGTTTCAACCCGGTAACATTACTCCGATACGTGGCTCAGCGGTAGCCGAGCGATCGCTCGACAAGAAATTTGCCACCGAGGCCGGTGCTTATGCCAGCTATGAACAAACCGTTGGAAAACTCACCTTCAACGCCGGGTTGCGATACTCACTATTTATCCGACAAGGGCAGGAGCGCGTGCCCGTGTACGAAAACAACCAACCCGTTGTTTACAATGCCGCACTGGGCCGGTACGAAAGCGGGCGGGTAACCGGATTTACCGACTACAAGGCGGGCGATCCCATCAGCACATTCCAGAACCTGGAACCGCGATTTGCTACCACGTTGGTATTGAATGATGCCAGCTCGTTGAAAGCCAGCTACAACAGGCTGTATCAGTACCTGCACCTGATCTCAAACACCACGGCACCAACACCCACCGACATCTGGACGCCAAGTGGCCCGTTCATCAAACCGCAGGAAGCTGACCAGTATGCGCTCGGGTACTTTCGCAATTTCAAGAAAAATGCCTACGAAGCTTCCGTGGAAGTTTTCTACAAAGACATGAATAACCTGGTAGATTATGTAGACGGCGCAAACCTCATTACCAACAATACGATCGAAACAGAGCTGTTGCGTGGCCGCGGGCGCTCGTATGGCGCTGAATTTTATGTGCGCAAAAACAGCGGCCGCTTAACCGGGTGGGTGAGCTACACGCTCTCAAGGGCCGAACGTCAGATCAAAGGGCTGACTGCTCAGGATCCGGGCATCAACAGCGGCCGGTACTATGCGGCAAACTTTGATAAGCCCCACAACCTGGCCGTGGTAGCGAGTTACAAGGTCAATGAGAGGTGGTCGTTCTCGTCCAACTTTGCGCTTGCCACCGGTATACCTGCTACTTTTCCCTCGGGTAAATATGAGTTCGCCGGCATGATTGTTCCTCACTTCCCCGAACGGAACACCCACCGCCTGCCCGCTTACCACCGCCTCGACGTGTCCGCCACGTTGAAAGGCAAAACGAAGCGGTGGAAAAACGGTGGCCACGAGTGGGTATTTGGAATTTACAATGTGTACAACCGTGCCAATGCCACCAGCATTTACTTCAATGACAATCCGGAAAGCCCGGGTAATGTGCGCGCCCTGAAAAGCTATCTCCTCGGCATTCTGCCCAGTGTAACTTACAACTTCAATTTTTAAATGATCTCACAACAGCAATTCAAATAATCCCATGAAAACAATTAAGTATATCTTCATTCTGGCGCTGACCATACTTTTTACAGGCTGCGAAAAGGAAATTACCCTCACACTGGCCAACCCGCAGGATCAACTGGTGGTCGAAGGCCGTTTAGAGCGCATAAAGGGAGCCCCCACCGGTTCCCAGCTCATCAAACTCAGCATGCTCGGCAATTACTTCAGCGGCACGGCCACCCCACGCGTAACCGATGCACAGGTTTCCGTTCGTGATAGTAAAGGGATGGTGTATCCGTTCAATCATGACCCCCGGCAGCCAGGGTTATATGCAAACAGCTCCCTGGTGCCGGAATTCAACCAGCCTTACACCCTCACCATTGTGTGGCGGGGGAATACGTACCAGGCGCAGGAAAGGCTGGTTAGTGTACCGGAAATCGACAGCATGTACCAGCAGTTCGAAGAAGAAAATACATTCGAGGACGGGGGGATTAAAGTGGCCATCGACTTTTCCGATCCGGTAAACGAAACAAATTACTATTTTTGGGAATTGCTTGAGGAAGGCCGAAACGTAATTAAGGCTGACCCCGGAAACAGTCAAAATATCATCTCTTCTGATCGATTCTTTAATGGCAAACAAGTGATTGGATATTTTCCAAACGAAGAAAAAGTATTTGAGCCGGGAACCGAAGTAACCTTGCGCCAGATCGGCATCTCCAAAAATCAGTACGACTTCCTTTACCTGCTGTTCGAACAGACCGGACAAACCGGGCAGTTGATCGATGTGCCGCCCGCAGCCATCCGCGGTAATGTGGTTAATCTGACAGACCCGCGAAAGCCTGCACTTGGTTACTTTGGGGTGAATGAGGTCGCTCAGAAAACGATGGACATCCAGCCCGATTAGCCATGTTGAAGGACAGGCGTTTTTGGATATACCATCTTTTTACCGCGGCAACGATTGCCACGTTGCTCGGGGTTGAAGATTGGCTGGAGGGTGCTTCACCAGGCATAGTATTCATGGAATTCTTGACCGAAATCCCTTTGTTCTTCCTGATTGCGAATCTGATCAGCGTGTTAGCTTACCTGGTGGTACAATGGTTAAATCGGGCGATGCCGTGGGAGAAAAAACCCTTCAACCGGTTTATAGCCGAAAGTGGCATGGTGGTGGTAATCGTACTGGCCTTAGCCACTGTGTCGGTGGCGGGCTACCGGTTAATCAATAACGACCCTTCGAATGATAACGACTTCGCATTCGAAATTCATGCCCTGATCATGCTTTTTATCAGCGTCTATATGGTATTTGTATTCCATGAATTCATGTCACTCAGCCGTGACAACCACGTGCTGAAGTTGCGGTCGGAAACGTTGCTCAAGCAAAATTACCTGGCTAAGTATGAAACGCTGAAAAGCCAGGTAAACCCACATTTCCTTTTTAATTCGCTGAATGTACTCTCCAGCCTTGTCTACATCGATGCCAAAAAAGCAGATCAGTTCATTAAGAAATTTTCGGATGTGTTTCGGTATGTGCTCGAACTAAATCAAGAAAAGCTGGTGCCGCTCAAACAAGAATTACACGTGCTGGATGCATACTTGTTTCTACAGAAAATCAGGTATGGAAGCCAACTGAGCGTACACCAGAGTATCAGTGCAGATTTACTCGACCTGTGCGTACCCCCACTCACCCTGCAACTGGCCGTTGAAAACGCTTTAAAGCATAATGCCATTTCGAAAGACCAGGTGCTTGATATCTGGATTGAGGCAAAGGAAAATGAATTGGTGATCGTCAATACCTACCATTTCAAAAACACCACTGCCGAATCAACCGGAATTGGCCAGAAAAATGTACTGGAAAAATACCGGCTGCTTGGCGAACGGCTGCCTCAGTTCTACCTGGAGGATGATCACTATATCGTGCGGCTTCCGCTGCTCACGCAAGAACAATGGAGCGAGTTTTAATTGTTGAAGACGAGCCGCTGGCAGCGCAAAAGCTACAGATGCTGCTGTCGCAGATTGATGCACGCCTGTGTGTCGTGGGCGTGGTGGGCTCGGTAGCCGAAGCGGTGCAATGGCTGGCTACCGACTCACCCGACCTGTTGTTTCTGGATATCAACCTGTCGGATGCGCTGAGTTTCAAAATTTTCGAGCAAGTTCAGGTCACGGCGCCTGTGATCTTCATCACCGCCTATGATCAATACGCCATTAAAGCGTTTAAACACAACGGCATCGACTACATTTTAAAACCGTTTGACGAGGAGGAACTGCGAAAAAGCCTAAACCGGTTTTTTAGCTCCAAAACCAACACCACGGCTCTGCAACGAAACCTGGAGCAGTTGCTGAATTCATTCAGGCCAACAGCGTACAAGAAGCGCTTATTTGTTACGTTTGGCGATAAAAGTAAAACCATCCCGGTAGACGAAGTGGCGTTTTTCTACGCCTTCGAAAAAGGCGTATTCCTTTCCACGTTCGCTAATCAAACGTACCTCACCGACGAAACGATGGAAGGTCTGGAAGCCAGCCTTGATGGCAGCACGTTCTTTCGGCTCAACCGCAAGTTTATCGTGAGTATACATGCCATCCTGGAAGTGGAGAGATATTCGAACCGGCAGCTGCGCCTGCAATGCAAACCTGCACCCAAGTTCGATGTTGTTGTACCGGCCGAAAAAATAACTCCCTTTAAAGATTGGCTGGGGAGATAAATCACGCGGAATACCATGTATCCGGGAAGTCACCATTTTTTCGAGACGTAGACAAGCTCGCGCTCATTTACAACTCCGGCTTCGTACATTCGCAGTGATCATGAACCCCTTCGTCCATTTCCTGCAGCAATACAGCCACCTCGGCCCGGCTGAGCTCAACCAACTGCAACACGTGCTCACCACAAAAAAATATCCGGCCGGCCACACCATCCTCGCAGCCGGCAGCGTTTGCTCGCACATCGCCTTCATGGTGTCCGGCAAGGCGCGCTCCTTCTTCATCGACCCTTCCGGACAGGAGTTCACGTGGAGCTTCATGTTTCACGATGCCGACTCGCGGTTCGATAATTTCTTCGTCCACGATTACAACTCGTTCCTGACCCGGGCGCCCAGCCCGCTCACCTTTACCGCCATCGAAGACACCGAAGTTGCCTTGCTCGCCTTCGAAGACCTGCGCGCCTTCATCGCCCAATCCATCCACGCGGCCACCCTCGCCAGCAAAATGTCGGAGGCCGCCTACCAAACCGTGCACAAACGCGCCTTTACGCTGCTCACCCTCAACGCCCGCGCCCGCTACGAGCTGCTGCTGCGCGAAGAGCCCCACCTGCTCAACAAATTTCAGCACTACCTCATCGCCTCCTACATCGGGGTAGCCCCCCAAAGCCTTAGCCGCCTGCGCAAAGAAATTTCTCA
>CANGUI010000143.1 GCA_947457025.1 Flammeovirgaceae bacterium
CATACAAACAGTTATCTTGACCCGGTTTTATCGGCAGAAGTTGTAAATGTACTTTTTGATTTTGAATCATGGCAGAAATTGTACTCGAGGCGGATCAACTTACCAAAACATACAAATCCGGCAGTGGCAGCCTTACCGTTCTGGATCAGGTTTCTTTCCAGGTTGAGCAGGGCGCTACCCTCGCCATTGTGGGGCCCTCGGGCAGCGGTAAAACAACGCTGCTGGGTCTTTGTGCCGGCCTGGATGTGCCTACCCGTGGCACGGTGAAACTCATGGGACTAGCCATGCACGCCATGGATGAGGATGACCGCGCCTACTTGCGCAACCAGTACGTGGGTTTTGTCTTTCAGAATTTCCAATTGCTGCCCACGCTTACAGCATTAGAAAATGTAATGGTGCCGCTGGAACTGAGGGGCGAACGAACGGCATTGTCGCGGGCGAAAGAGTTGTTGGAACGTGTTGGCCTAGGCAGCCGCATGGAACATTACCCCACCCAGTTATCCGGCGGCGAGCAGCAGCGTGTGGCGATGGCCCGCGCATTTATTACCAGCCCGCGGATACTGTTTGCAGACGAGCCCACCGGCAATCTGGATGAAGAAAACGCACACCACATCACCGACCTTCTTTTTCGCATGAATCGAGAACAAGACACCACCCTTGTGCTCGTCACCCACAACCTGGAGTTGGCGTATCGCACCTCGCGCGTATTGATCATGCGGGCCGGTCGCCTGGCCGAGGACCATCAGGTTACACCCGCATGATCGAGTACTTCCTCAAACTCAAACGTCCGCACGTGCCTTTCTGGCGCGATCGCTGGGTGTGGAAAATGGCCTGGCGCGATGCCCGCCATAACGTTGCGCGCTTGTCGCTATTTGTGGCATCACTGGTTACCGGTATCGCCGCCCTCGTGGCGATTGGCAGTTTGGACTACTCGCTGCAGGAAGACCTCGATCGAAATGCGCGCGAGTTGCTCGGCGCAGACCTGGTAGCCAATGGCAACAAGCGGTTTGAACCCGAGGTGCTGGCCGCCTTCGACTCCACCGATCTGGAGCAGGCTTCTGAGACGGAACTGGCCTCAATGGTCATGTTCATGAATTCGAAGCAGTCGAGGCTGGTGCGGGTGATGGGACTTGAGGGCGAGTTTCCGTTTTACGGCGAAATTACCACACTTCCGGCAGATGCTTATCAAAAGATGAAGCAAGGCGGGTATGCGATGCTGGATGAGACCCTCGCCATTCAATATGAAGTCAGCTCGGATGATTCCCTGAAAATCGGATCTGAGGTTTTTCGCGTGGCCGGTGTGGTGCAAAAGTTCCCCGGAGGTGCGGGTATTCTCACCACGTTTACGCCATCGGTGTACATCGCACAGCGCGATTTGGATTCTACCGGCCTTATTCAGTTTGGCAGCCGCGTAACGTACCGACGCTATTTCAAAACCGCAGAGGCAGCCCAGGCTGAGGCTGTTGGACAAAAACTGAAGCCGCTGCTCCGCAAATACGGTCACGGCTACGATACGGTAGCTGAGCGGAAGCAGGATCTGGGTGAAGCCTTTCAGTCGGTGTATCAGTTTTTCACGTTGCTGGCCTTCATTGCGCTGCTGCTGGGCTGTATAGGGGTGGCCAGTTCGGTGCACATCTACGCTCGGGAAAAACGCGAAGATGTTGCTTTACTCCGTTGTATGGGATCAACCGGATGGCAGGCATTTTTCATCTATTTCATTCAGATTTTCCTGCTGGGTTTACTCGGAAGTATTTCCGGGGCTGCCCTGGGTTTAGTGCTTCAGCAACTGGTACCGGTGGTGTTCAAGGATTTCATTCCCGGAGATATACAACTTGGCCTGTCGTGGCGGGCGGTGATTGAAGGTTTAGCGTTAGGTACCGTCGTATCCGGTTTGTTTGCTGTGCTACCGCTGGTGGCGGTGCGGTTTGTGCCGCCGCTTACGGTACTTCGCTCAGAAACGATTGTAAGCCGCGTCATTTCCAAAACCCGAATTGTGGCACTGGTGCTGATCGTGTTGTTTCCGATGTTGGTGGCCACCTATCAGACAAAAAGCTGGCTTGCCGGCATCGGTTTTGCCGGGGGCGTCATAGGGGCATTAGCATGTCTGGCATTCGTGGCCTGGCTGATGCTGGTACTTGCCCGCAGATTCTTTCCGCGTCGTGCCAGTTTTGTGTTCCGCCATGCGTTGTCGAATTTGTTTCGTCCCAATAATCAAACAGTTGTACTGATGGTAACCATCGGACTGGGCGCATTCATCATCGCAACCCTCAACGTCATTCAGGCGAGTTTGCTCAATCAGGTGGAATTCTCTGGCAACGAAAATCAATCGAACACCATTTTGTTCGATATCCAAAGTACGCAGCGCGACGGGGTGGTCAGGTTGCTGGAAGAAAACCGATTGCCCGTACAGCAGCTGGTGCCGATCGTAACGTGCCGGCTGGCAGAGCTGAAGGGGAGGCCGGTAGATCAGTGGCAGAAAGACACGACTGACAAAATTCCCAACTGGGCGCTTACGCGCGAGTATCGGGTAACGTATCGCGACAGCTTGCATGCATCAGAAGAGTTACTAACGGGCACCATACAGAAAAACGACCGGCAGGCCCGCGATTCGGTCTGGGTTACCATCTCCGAAGCCATGCAGGAAACATTGGGTGTTGTGCTGAATGATTCGCTGGTATTTGACGTGCAGGGTGTGCCAATCAAAGCGCGCATCAGCGGAATCCGGAAAGTGGAATGGCCCAAAGATCCACCCAATTTCATTTTTGTTTTCCCCACCGGCGTGCTGGAAAATGCGCCGCAAATCTGGGTGGCCACAACCCGTGTGGGCGATCCTGCAACCGGCAGCCGCTTTCAGCAAGCGCTCGTTACTCAATTTCCGAACGTATCGCTGATTGATCTGCGTCTGGTGTTGAGCACCGTCAATGAAATTTTCGAAAAGGTGGGTCTCGTGGTCAGGTTTCTCGCCTTGTTTAGCATCGTAACCGGATTGGTTGTGTTGGCAGGCGCGGTACTCAACAGCAAGTTCGCCCGCATGAAGGAAGCCGTGTTGCTGCGCACTATGGGTGCACGCACCCGTCAGATCACCAACATCACATTGATTGAATATGCCTATCTGGGGTTGTTTGCGGCCGGCACGGGTATCGTACTGGCGCTGGTGGCTGGTAGTTTGCTTGCCGCATTTTTCTTCGAAGTTGCGTTTACCTTTTTCGTCTGGCAACTCGTGGCTATCGGTCTTGGCGTAGCAGGCATTACTATGTTCATCGGTTGGTACAATTCACGCGAGGTAATTTCTACACCACCCCTGCAGGTGTTGCGCCGCGAAGGTTGACGCTAAAATTACTTTTTGTACCTTCGGCCACATGGCGAAGGGGCAATTGCTATTCCAATTTTTTGTGTGTGCGTACCTGGTTAGCTTGAACAGTTGGGGTCAGGGCAGCAATCTTTTTGTACCTAACGCAGGGCAGTTTCATCCCGACATCCAATATCTGGTGCGCATACCCGGTGGAGCCATCCAGATCCATCGGTCTCACTGGCTCGTGCAGCAGCTTGACATGCGGCAGTTGGAGTTTTTGCATCACCAGCGGGCTCATCGTGAAGTTGCGCTGCATGGATCAGAGTTTATCCGGGGCAATAATGTGCGCCTCGAGTTCGTGGGTGGAAGCTTGGAGCGGGCCACTCCGATCGGGGCCACCGGTGAGTTTTACAGTTACTTCACCAACCCCGACCCAGCATGCTGGGTATCCGGTGTACTCACCCATCAGGGCATTCATTTCGCCCAGGTGTACCCGGGAGTGGATCTGCAAGTGTATCAGCAGGATAAGGGTTTAAAATATGACTGGCACCTTGCTGCCGGTGCGGATCCGGCCTGCATCCGCCTTGCCTATTCAGGTGCCCAACGCATTAGCGAAGACAACGGTCGCCTCGTCGTGGAGCATGAACTTGGCGGCTGGCAGGAGATTGAACCTCTGGCATTTCAAACTATTGGGGGAGAGAAGAAGTCAGTTCGCTGTCGTTTTCAGGTCAGCGAAAACGAAGTAACCTTTTTGTTTCCAGATGGCTATGATAGCTGCGAACCCCTCGTTATTGATCCGCTGCTGATTTTCTCTACCTACACAGGATTTTCGGCTGACAATTGGGGAAGCACCGCCACGCCGGGAGAAAATGGTACTGCCTACTCGGCCGGCGTTACCATTCAGACCGGTTTTGGTGATACGTTTCCCGCTACGGCAGGCTCCTTTCGCACCACCTACAGCGGCATCTACGATGTTGGTATTTTAAAGTATGACTCGTTAGGACGGAAGTTGTTGTATGCGGCATTTCTGGGGGGCGCCCGGTCGGAGTCTGCACACAGTTTGGTGGTGGCTGCCAATCAGGATCTGGTTGTGTTGGGGACGACATCTTCTTTTGATTTTCCGGTTTCCACCAATGCATACGACCGGTTTTACAATGGGGGATCGCTTACCACAAACGTGATCACGTACGAGTTGGGGTCGGATATTTTTATTAGCCGCATCCGCGGCGATGGTCGTCAGTTGCTGGCATCCACCTACCTGGGTGGGTCGGCTAATGATGGCATGAATCCTACGAGCAGTGTCCTGGTTGCCAATTACGGAGATGAACTCCGCGGTGATGTCATCACCGATCGTGACGGGAATGTGCTGATCAGTTCGGTAACAGAATCACGCGACATTCCCATTGTGGAAGGCTTTCAAAAGACCTATCAAATGGGCGACTCGGATGCTTATGTGGCCAAGCTTAATCCCGAGCTCAGCACGGTGATCTGGAGTACCTACCTGGGCGGGTCGCTGGCGGACGCATCTCATACCATTGCCATCAGTGCCGACAATACTATCCTGGTGGCCGGAGGAACGGGTAGCACAAATTTTCCTACAACGCCAAACGCGTATCAATCTTCACTCGCGGGTGATGCCGACGGCTGGATGGCCCGCCTTAGTAGCGATGGCTCCACGTTGCTCAGCGCCACCTACACAGGTACGCAGCAGTTTGATCAGGTTTATTTTATCGACCAGGACCGAGCCGGGTCTGTGTTCGTCTACGGCCAAACAACCGGTGCTATGCCGGTAACGCCGGGTGTCTACCGCAACGCCGGGAGCGGTCAGTTCCTGCATAAGTATTCTGCAGATCTGAAGACCCTTCAACTGGCAACCGTTTTTGGTTCAGGCCGAACCCGGCCGGATATTTCACCCACTGCTTTTTTGGTGAACGACTGCGACAAAATCTACATGACCGGCTGGGGCGGGCGCTTAAACTACCCCCCCAATTACTGGGGTACAACAACGGCTGGTATGCCAGTTACCGAAGACGCTTATCAGAAATCCTCGAGTGGATCAGACTTCTATTTTATTGTGCTCTCGGCCGACTTCCGTACACTGAACTACGCCACTTACCTCGGCGGCGGCCAGAGCGCCACTCATGTTGATGGTGGGACGAGCCGCTTTGACAAGAGCGGTATCGTTTACCATGCGGTGTGCTCGGGCTGTTTGTCTTTTAATCTCAGCGGAGGACCCACTTCTGATTTTCCCACAACGCCTAATGCTTTCTCGCGCGTAAACGGAAGCCGGAATTGTAATAATGCTGTTTTCAAGTTTGACCTTTCCTCACTACGTGCGCGCGTGCAATCAAACTCCGTTACA
>CANGUI010000144.1 GCA_947457025.1 Flammeovirgaceae bacterium
CAGAAAATGCGCTATTCATGTGTTGCGGTTTTTTCGGGAAAACCTCTGTTTCGCCATTTACGAGTGCCGGCCACCGGTCTTAACCATGCTGAATTTGCATGAGATCATTGAAAGTTACTTTGCAAATTGCATAACTTGAGGCCTTGCAAGCGCCAATCAGCGCGTGTAAAAACAGATGCTCCGAAATCAACGCTCCAGGTTCACGCTTCCCTCGCAAGGCACGTACCTCAACTGCGCCTACATGTCGCCAATCCTGAAGTCAGTTGAAAAAGCGGGCATCCTCGGTATTCATCGAAAACGAAATCCGCTCGCCATCAAGCCGTTGGATTTTTTTGCCGAAACGGAGACTTTGCGTTCGCTGTTTGCCGATCTGATCAGTTGCCGGGAAGCAAACAGGGTAGTCGTCATTCCATCGGTCTCTTATGGCATGGCAAATGTGGTGGCAAATGTAAGCCTGCGCCGCGGCGACCGGGTGGTGGTCGCCACCGAGCAATTTCCCAGCAATATTTATCCGTGGCAGAGGCTTTGCCTGGATCAAGGCGGCACGCTCGTGGCAGTGGCGCCGCCCGACGGTGCGGAGCAACGAGGCCGCCGCTGGAATGAACGCCTGTTGGAAGCGATCGGCCAGCGAACGAAGGTAGTTGCCCTTGGCCACGTGCATTGGGCCGATGGCACTCGCTTTGATCTGAAAGCAATCCGGCAGCGAACGCGCGAGGTTGGCGCGCTGCTGATCATCGATGGCACGCAGTCTGTGGGGGCCATGCCGTTCTCCTGGCAGGAGATCCAACCTGATGCGTTGGTTTGTGCAGGGTATAAATGGCTGATGGGGCCATACTCCTTCGGGTTGGCCTGCTATGGTTCGTTCTTTGATCAGGGAAAGCCCATCGAAGAAAACTGGATCAACCGGAAATACAGCGAAGATTTCACCGGACTCGTGAACTACCAGCGCGATTACCAGCCAGGTGCGCTCCGGTACGAAGTGGGCGAGCACAGCAACTTTGTGCTGATGCCGATGATGGTGGCGGCCTTACAACAAGTAGTAAACTGGCAACCCAACCGCGTGCAGGATTTCTGCGAGCAGATCTCTGCGAGGGCAATCAAGCGATTGCGTGAGCACGGCTTCTGGATTGAGGAGCAAGAGCGGGGTCATCATCTCTTTGGTGTGCGTCTGCCTGCCCATCTTACCCTGCAATCCGTGCGGGAAAAACTTACGAAAAAAAACATCCATGTTTCATTCCGGGGCGACTGCATTCGGGTGGCACCCCATGTATACAATACCGCGAGCGAGTTGAATACGTTTGCCTCCGTACTGATTGAATCATGAAGGGCATTTTCTTGCTTTTATTTCTTTCAGCTGGTGTTGTGCACGCACAAAAATTCTCGTTTGTGTTTTTGCACAAAAATCCCGCAGCGCCCGTGGCAAGTAAAGAAGATACCGAGGTCATGATGAAGGGGCACTTTGCAAACATGGAGCGTCTGGGCAAGGAGGGCAAGCTGTTGGCTGCTGGTCCTTTTGATGGTGGCGGCGGGATCTTCGTCTTTCGGCAGGCGTCAGACGCAGAAATAAACCAATGGACCTCTCCCGATCCGGGCATTCAGGCAAAACGGTGGAATCTGGAGATACTGACGTATAGCCCCGATCATGGTTCCATCTGTGTTGTACACGAGCCGTTTACCATGGTTGAGTACTCGGCCATTTATTTCCGGTCCGACATCCGGAAATTTAATGTTCAAACGGCTACAGCAACAGTAGAGCAGCATCGAAACTTCGTGAGCAAACTGGCCGCTACCGGAAACCTGGTTGCTTCCGGAATTTTCGGCGATCTGGATGGGGCTCTGGTGGTCATGAAAGGCGAAACCGATGCGAGCTTGTGGTTAGCAGATCCTGCCGTAAAAGAGCCACTGTTTATTCCGGAAATAAAAAAGCTTTACATCGCCGCTGGCGCCTTCTGCGAAAAAAAATAGCCACCTCCTCAACGTGTTTACTCGGCAACTACGGCTGCTAACATTTTACCGTCAGCACTTACCGTCAGGCGCGTAATTTCCTTGCCCTTCCAATCGGGCGGAGTTGTAATGGGTATCCATTTTTGCTGGTCAGTTCCTCCCCACACAAAAAAACCCGTGCCGTCGCTCATGATCATTTTTCCGTCAGGGGTCCACGCCAGATCTTCCCGGTTGGGCAGACATGGGGCGAGTAGGATTAACTTCTTGTTTTCGTGATTCCACTTCATAATCTGCCAACCTGTTTCAGCTTTCACCACGAAACTGATGGCGTGCTCTCCCGGTACTTTGTGTACGGAGCGTCCTATGTTTGTTGCAATTACCGTATCCGCTCGGTCGGGTAGGCGAAGGATATGAAACGAGTTTGGCTCCCCGAGGACAAACAGTCCTACATTACTGTTATCCAGCCAGGCGTGATAGCCCACAGTCAGGTAATCAACCATTACTACGGCTGTGCCCCCCTCAAGCGGATACTTGCCCAGGTCCTGTGCCCCGTTATCCCGTTGAATGATGCATGAAACGTATTTCAAATCTGGCGTGACCGTAGGTGAATACTCGCGTTCGCTCGTTTGGGTTACCTGAATGGTTTTCTTTGATTTCAGATTATAGGATCTGATTTCAGCGCGACCCTGATCATCAAACGACGCGTAGAATAGCAGCGGCTGTGTGGGATGGAAAAACGGCTGATTATCATAACCGGGATGCTGCGTGATGTTACGAGGATTGGTAAGGTGCCCACTGTTTTTATGAATGGACAAGTCGAAAAGCATGATTTCCGAACCGCCCTGGCTATACATAAAAGCAGGAATCAACAGCGAAATACAGAGTAGTGTTCTTTTCATATGTTCAATTGAATTTTAAGTTGGTTCCATCATAAAAAATGGGTATTTCACCCCACCGGATGATTTTGAGTCTCTAATTGAGTCGTTACCTAAGGTGAAGGTAACAAGAATTTTTGAAATATAGCCCGATGGGATTCCTCGTGGCGCAACAATACAAGCTGATCGGCAAGAGACGTGTGTTGAAAAGGGGTGTGTTGAAAATGTTTCCAAGCATCTTTGAATGCGACACCCCAAAGACCCCGAAAAGCAATTGTCAGGTCAGAATGAAAGGGCAAAGCACGGTAATCTGAGTCGGCAGCGGTAAAGCCTGACGGCAGAACCGTTGCAAACGATCATGAAACTCCTGACTGGCCTCCGTTACGACAATGCGGATGAAGATGACTTGGGGCGGAAAGCAACCACAGTCCTTCGGCGTCACCGAGGTAGCCGCGCTACCGCCTAAAAACAGGGTGAGTATTTCTCGGAATTCATCCACCGATTGCTCCTTCCGGCAAAAAAGGTGAATACCACGTGATGTGCGGAGGCGCCCGCATCGCCGGCTTGCTTTCATATATGCCGGCGATCTGATGCGTAATTTCCAAGGCCTGAGAATAAATCGGCTCTGGGGGTATCCACGGTAAAAGAGAATCTCGCTACTCCGTGTATGAGCTGCGCAGTAAACAAAAATCCGCAGGGTTCGCGCGGCTAAACATTTCGTTTCTATATTGGGCAATGATTAATGCCCTGATTCGCGTGTTCAAGCGGTACGAATGGTTTAAGCGCTTGAATGCTAAGGTAACCTATGAGTTGCTGGCAAAATATATTCCCGCTAAAGACTGGCTGTTCATGAACTATGGCTATATCCCCACGACAGCTGAACCGCCCCTACAGCTCCCCGCAGGATCTACCAACCAGCTTCTGCCGTTGCAGATGTATCATTTTCTGGCTACCCGCCGTGACCTTACGCAGAAAGCCGTGCTCGAAGTAGGATCTGGCCGCGGTGGCGGGGCAAATTACATCGCCACCAGACTACAACCCGCTTCCTATGTAGCCCTCGATCTGGCGCAAAATGCCATCGACTTAAGTCGTGAACTGTACCATGCCCCCAATCTTCAATTCGTGCAAGGCTCCGCAGAGGCATTGCCGTTTGGACATGACTCGTTTGATGTGGTGGTCAACGTAGAGTCCAGCCACGCCTACGGTAATGTGCCAAACTTTCTAAGCGAGGTGAAACGCGTGTTAGGTACCGGGGGGGTATTGCTACTGGTTGACTTCCGCAATCAGGTGGCGGGTATGGATCTCTTTCGTGAGCAGATCATCGCCAGCGGCCTGAAAATTGTTTCAGAAGAAAACATCAGTGCGCAGGTGGTTAAGGCCATTGAAGCTGAAGATCCCGAAAAACGGGCCCGCATTGAAAAACTCGTGCCTGCGCGGTGGCAGAAACTATTTGGGCAATTTGCTGGTGTTGTAGGCTCGCCGTTTTATTGTACGCTAAAAGAAGGAACACGCGTGTATCATCGGTTTGTCGCGGAGAAATGACAAGAGTGACCGATGTAGCGATCGTTGGTGGCGGCCCCATTGGACTTGCCTGCGGTATAGCGGCCAAGCGGGGCGGTTTGTCGTACGTCATTTTTGAGAAAGGCTGCCTTGTAAACTCGTTGTATCATTACCCGCAAAATATGACATTCTTTTCCACCAGCGATCGGTTGGAAATTGGTGATGTACCCTTCATCTCACATGGCCCGAAACCCACGCGGGCGGAGGCGCTGGAGTACTACCGCCGGGTATGTGCCACACATGAGTTGAGCATCCGGCTATATGAGGAAGTATGCACAATTGAGCGCACCAGCGCCGGTTCATTCAACCTGATCACGTCACGAGGTCGCTACACAAGCCACGCGGTTATTCTTGCGCTTGGTTTTTTTGATCGCCCTTTTTTACTGAATGTGCCGGGCGAGGACCTGCCGAAAGTAAAGCATTATTATGACGACCCTCACCCCTACTTTCGGCAAAAAGTGCTGGTGGTAGGCGCGGCCAACTCAGCCGTGGATGTGGCCCTGGAAACCTGGCGCAAAGGGGCAGAAGTTACCCTTGTGATCCGTGATGCGCGTCTGCGCGATAGCGTTAAGTACTGGGTAAAACCTGACATCGAAAACCGCATTCAGGAAGGCGCCATCACTGCCTATTTCAAGTCATCGGTCAAAGAAATTCACCCTCATCACGTGCTTATTGAACCTCCAGCCGGAGACCGTCTTCTTGAAAATGACTTTGTTTTTGCGATGACGGGTTACGAACCAGACTTTGCCTGGATGACGAAATGCGGAATTGCCTTTCGGGATGATGAATTCTGCACCCCGGTTTACAACGAAAAAACCATGGAAACCAATGTGCCGGGCCTTTACCTGGCCGGCGTAGTCTGCGGAGGATTGAAGACGAACAAATGGTTTATCGAGAATTCGCGGGTGCATGCCGAGATGATTATGAAAAACCTGGTGTAAGTCCAGCTACGGGCTCCGAAGATTAGGTTGGCTACGCGCTGTCCACTTTCTTTTTCAGCCGGCACACGTTACGACCGCCCTCCTGCACATACTCAATAGAATCCATGATGGACTTCACCAATCGGATACCCAACCCACCTTTTCGCTTTTCATGCACGATGTTATCCAAATCGGGGCTGTGAAACTGGTTGATGTCAAACATCTCACCGTCATCCATAATTTCAAAAACAAATGTATGCGAGGGTTCTGCATGGATTTTCAGCGTAATGGAATGATCCGGGTTGCAGTGATGAGCATGGATCATCAGGTTCGAGCACATTTCATCTA
>CANGUI010000145.1 GCA_947457025.1 Flammeovirgaceae bacterium
AAACCGATGCTGGGTGATAATGGGTTTACGTCCTTTGGGTAATTCATCGATCACGGAAATTTCGAGATCGCCATACAGTGTCATGGCCAGCGTGCGCGGAATGGGGGTAGCCGTCATCACCAAAACGTGAGGATACACATTCTCATTCTTCTGCCACAACTTGGAACGTTGTGCAACGCCGAAGCGGTGCTGCTCGTCAATGACCGCCAGCCCCAGTTTTTTAAACTTTACTTCTTCTTCCAGCAGCGCATGGGTGCCGATCAAAATTTTCAATTCGCCGTTTTGCAGGTGTTCGTGCAGCGGTTTTCGGTCTTTCTTTTTTACGGAGCCGGTCAGCAGCGCAATGGGTAGCTGCATGGCATCGGCATAGCGTTTTAGATTCGCATAATGCTGCTGCGCCAGAATCTCGGTGGGGGCCATCAGCGCCGCCTGGGCATCGCCTCCGATCACCAACAACATGCATAAAAATGCCACGATGGTTTTGCCGGAACCGACGTCACCCTGCAGCAGTCGGTTCATTTGCTTGCCTGATTTCAGGTCGGCATAGATTTCGCGAATCACCCGTTTCTGCGCCTCCGTAAGCGGAAAGGGCAAATGGTGTTTGTAAAACTGTGTTACGATCGATGCATCGTTAAATACCTGACCTTTAAATTTGTCTTGCCGTACGATTTTGAGCTTAAGGAGCCGCAATTGGATGTAAAAAAGCTCTTCAAACTTGAGGCGCTGTTGCGCGGCAGCCAGGTGTTGCCCATCGCGCGGAAAATGTATCTGAATAAGCGCCTGGCGCTTCGGGATGAGTTGGAACTGCTGCACCAGCGGCTCTGGCAGGGTTTCTCGAATGTAACCGTGCGCCAACTGCAGCAGGTGCTGCTGCAGCTTGACGAGCATCCGGTTGTCGAGATGACGGCTGCGAAGTTTTTCCGTAAGCGGATAAACCGGCTGGAGGTAGCTGGCGCCGGCAGCGCGGTCTGTCAGGGGCTCCACTTCCGGATGGGCAATAGAAATGGTACTTCCATAACGGGAGGGTTTGCCAAAGACTACATACTCCACGCCGGGTTTTATCTTATCCAACACCCAACTGATCCCCTGAAACCACACCAGCTCAAGTTCAGCGGTACCATCAGTGAAGTACCCTACCAACCGCTTTTTGTACCCCGACCCCACGGCTTCAAAGCGCAGTATTTTTCCTTTTACCTGTACGGCGGGCATATCTTCGGCCACTGCCGCCACCGGATAAAAGCGGGTACGGTCCTCGTGGCGAAACGGGTAATGCTGAATGAGGTCACCATACGTAAAAATGCCCAGTTCCTTTTGCAGCAGCGCGGCTCGTTGCGGGCCCACACCTTTAAGGTAGGCGATCGGTGTTTCAAAAAAATTCGGTTGACTCATTAATCCGGTTGCCGGAAACACTGGCTAATTCCGCCACTCCAGCGTATTGATCAGGTGCATGGTCTCTCTTTTCATGAAGTCGATGGCTGGCCGCAATGAATCATTCTTCACCTCGGTGAAAAAGTAAACCGCACCACGCACAAAATGGCGGTTAGAATCGGTTACCGTAAACTGGAACTGGCTGGGCACCTCACCTTCGATTTCGGCAATTAACGCCGTCTTTCCGGTGGGCGTTCGCACGATTGTCTCATCGATCGCATTTGCTTTGATTTGGTGCTTGGCCGTGAGCCGAAAGGCATCTGTGTAAAAGGCCCGAAGCAGTTCCTCCTTGTCTTTGACGGCCTTGTAGGTGATGTGGATGGTGGCCTTAAGTGTAGGATAGTACACCTCCACCCAGTACCGGTCGCGGATGGTAGTGGTGTCCTTCAGCAGGCGGGCGTGGGCGGAATATTCGAATCGGTAGGGAAGCGTGTCGGGGCTTATCACGTATACCGGTTCGGGCAACACCAGGCGATTGTAGCCTTTGGGTTTGGGTTGAAAATCCGGCGTACAGGAAAAAAACAGCAGGCAGGCGAACCCCACCATCGCCCACCTGCCGTTGTCCCAATCAGAACGGAAGGTCATCCGTGGCGTTGTCTGGCACTTTAAAATCCTCCGCTGGCGTATTGTATTGTGGCGCATTGGGCCTGGAGTCTACCCCTCCTGCCGCAGGTGCCGCATTGCGGCTACCGAGCATCGTCATGTTGTCGCCCACCACTTCAGTAGTATACCGCGTAACGCCCTCTTTCTCCCAGGAGCGCGTACGCAACTTCCCTTCGATGTACACCAAATCACCTTTGTGCAGGTATTTGGCTGCCACTTCGGCCTGGTTGCGCCACAGCACTACGTTGTGCCACTCGGTAATCTCTTTCTTCTCGCCCGTGTTCTTGTCTTTGTACGTTTCGCTCGTGGCCACCGAGAAATTGGCTACCGTGGCGCCATTTTCCAGATTCCGCACCTCGGGGTCTTTGCCGAGGCGACCAATTAAAATCACTTTGTTTACTCCTGACATAATTATTTTTGATTTACGTTTTTCAAAAGTTATTTCCGCTGGCGCGGGATAGGTTGCTACAAAAATAAAAATTACCAGCTCAACGTCATGCGGAAGCCTTAAGATAGCCAATGGTTTCCAGATAGCGGGTCAGAATGATCGGCTTGGCCAGTTGATCTACGCTTCTTGCAGTGTGCCAGCGAAAACCGGGAGGCAGTTTTTTCCATTCCTTTTTGAGCTCGAGCTGGTAAAAGCGGATGTGCAGTACCTGATGCGACAAGAGATGGCGGAAATCATGGCAGGAAACCGGATTCCCGTTTGTGGCGGCTGCCGGCAATTTGAGGAGGTGTGGGCGCAGGCCGTCCCAGCCTACCGCGCGCCGTGTTTCCACGAGCCAGAATTCATTCAGCCCGCGCCAGATATCGGGGGCATCGCGCGTATGCATTAGTAATTTCTTTTTCCAGTTCAACACCAGGTAATTAAAGTGGCGGTGGCGAACCTTCTGTTTTTTGCCTTTGACGGGCAGCGTCTGCTGCAGGTTGTACCGGTGGGCCAAGCAGCGCGTCTGGAAGACGCAATCAGCGCAACCGGGGTTTCGGGGTGTGCAGTGAAGGGCCCCGAACTCCATCAGCGCCTGGTTGAACAACTCCGGATGCTGCGGGTCGAGCAGAGCGTTGGCCTTTTCGAAAAAAAATGCCCGTGCTGCCGGGGCGGCGGTGTCCTGCTCAAAACCAAAAATCCGGGCCAGCACACGAAAAACATTTCCGTCAACTACAGCCACGGGCTGTTTGAATGCGAAAGAAGCGACCGCAGCCGCCGTGTAGGGGCCAATTCCCGGGAGAGACTTCAACGCTTCGAAGTGGCAGGGAAACTGTCCACCATGTTTTTCTACCACTGCCCGGGCACAAGCGTGCAGGTTTCGGGCACGGCTATAGTAACCCAAGCCCTGCCAAAGGCGCAACACTGCACCAATCGGCGCGGCCGCAAGGCGATGAACATCGGGGAATGCTTCCAGGAAACGAAGGTAATACGGCAATCCCTGCGCTACCCGGGTTTGCTGTAAGATGATTTCAGAGAGCCAGATCTTGTAGGGATCAACTGTATCGCGCCAAGGCAGTTCCCGCCGGTGCCGTTGGTACCAATCGATGAGCGTTCGGGCAAAATCCGTCTGTTGCATGGTACCAAGAACGGTTGAAACTGCCGAAATGATTTCCGAAAACCAAACAAAAAACAGCCGGCGTTCAACTCGCTGTGCGAAACGCTGAAAATTCAATCTATCTCGGTGACGATCAGCAAATTCATTTTGCGTTTGTGATTTGCGCGTATAACTTTGCCCACCTAAATTTTCTTGGTCTGTAACCCAAAAACCTGTGACGAAGGCTGACGTAATCAATCAAATTGCGGATAAAACCGGCATCGATAAAGCCGATGTAACCGCTTCTGTGGAGGCTTTCTTCTCCATCGTGAAAAGCAATATGGCCTCGGGCCATAATATCTATGTGCGCGGTTTTGGAAGTTTTATCAACAAAAAGCGTAAAAAAAAAATAGCCCGTAACATTTCACGAAACACTGCTATTATTATTGATGAGCACTATATTCCCAGCTTTAAGCCGGCAAAGATTTTTCTGAATAAGATCAAAAACAGCGAAAAAGTTAAGGAAATGGCCGGCAAAGCGACTGCTGAAGACATGGACGTGGATTAACGCTGCTGTGCTACCTGGCTCAAGGGCAACATGTGGAAAACCCGGATTTTATTAGTAGTAGTGGCCGTTGGCCTCTCGGCTTTACTTTTCCTGCTTCCGAAAGTAGTGGTAGAAAACGACAGCCAGCTGACGGCGGCGGATTCAGCATCGCTGCAGATGTTGCCCTCGGGTCACCAGCCAGTGCCGCCCATCGTGTCTGCAGCTATTCGGCGGCTACGCCAACAGGTGGCGTTGGCCTCCCAAAATGAAAATTATTCTATCTTTGCCGACTCGTTGCAAGATCTGTATGCCGAAATCGGCAAATTTGATAGCGCAGCCTGGTTTGCCGAGCAAGCCGCCACGTTCTTACAAACAACTGATGCTTACCGTATTGCCGGAAATCGCTATTACGAGGCGTACACATTTGCGATGGAGCCTGCCAAACAACGTTCACTGGCAGCCAAGACCCGCGAGTACCTCGAAAAAGTGACTGTTGCCCAGCCCCAAGACTTTGAAGCGCGCAATAAGATTGCGATGACGTTCGTCAGCTCCGATGCTCCCATGCAGGGTATCATGATGCTGCGGCAGGTGCTGGATGAGGACCCCCAAAATGAACTGGCACTCTTCAATCTGGGCATGTTATCCATCCAATCGGCTCAATACCAACGGGCGATTGGTCATCTTACGCGTTTAGTGGAGGTGAACCCAAGCAGCACGCAGGGGCGCTTGTTGCTGGGGGTGGCCTATCTGAAGAGTGGCAACAAGGCGCGTGCGCGGCAGGAGTTTGAGAAAGTGAAGGCAGAAGACAGCGACCCTTCCGTGCAAGCCACGGTAGACAGCTATCTGCAGGAAGTGAACCAAAAATAAATCCCGCGAAAGCGGCACATTAAAAAAAGGTACTATGCCGAGTGGTAAAAAAAGAAAAAAACACAAAATGGCGACCCACAAGCGCAAAAAGCGCCTGCGGAAAAATCGTCACAAAAAGAAGTAGAACGCATCTCTAAAATCAGTTTTGACGGAGTTTTAAGAAGACAGGGCCTAACGTAAGGCAAATTGTAAAGTCGTCTACCGGTATGCAGCGGCACCACGAAGTGCAGGGGTAACCGGAAGGCCCAGAACGGTAAGAATTCCAAAAAGATCTTTTTCAGATGATTTCTAGCAGCAAGCCGACGGAACTAAGTTCCCCGGCAGATTAATTATTTTAAACATCCAAAACTTGAGTTTTGAGCAATGAACTAATCATCAGCGCCACTCAAAACGGATGTCGTATAGCCTTACTGAAAGACAAGCAACTTGTTGAATTCCATGAGGAATCGGAAAACAGCAGGTTTATGGTGGGCGAAGTGTACCTGGGCACTGTAAAAAAAGTAGTTCAGGGACTGAATGCCGCGTTTGTAGACATCGGGTACGAGAAGGATGCCTTTCTGCATTATCTTGACCTGGGCCCGCAGTTCAGCAGCCTTCAGAAGTTCACCAAACTTGTCAGGGGGAAACGCCTCACCGGAGGGAAACTGGATAAATTCCAGCTTGAGAAAGACATTGATAA
>CANGUI010000146.1 GCA_947457025.1 Flammeovirgaceae bacterium
TGACCGCCCTCCTGAATAAGCGTTATCGTATCACCCGCCTTGAGCAACGGCAGCAAACGGCGGGTGCACCGGAAGGGAACGACAAAATCACGCCTTCCGGCAAACAGGTGCATTGGGCACACAACATGGCGCATAGCTTGCTGGTTATCGAACCTGTATTTAAAGAAGAATATGGGCGGTAGAAACGGAAAATAGGTATAAAATAAATCCCGCATGGATGAAAACGGCGTTTCCAGGATGAGCTGAGCACAGGAATACCGGGAAGCGATGTAGGTTGCAGCCGCACTTCCGAGCGAGCGACCGTAAACGATGATTTTTTCCGGGGGGTACCGTTCTGCTGCCCATCGATACCAGGCACCAGCGTCCGCATAAAAGAGGGACTCCGATCGCGGACCGGTGCTGCGACCGTAGCCGCGGTAGTCCGGCACCAACACATCGTAATCCAGGTGGCGAAACTGGGTGGCGATTTGACCCCAGCGGCTGACGTTGCCGCGATTACCGTGAAAAAACAGAACGAGACCACGAGCCTCTTGTTGTTGGAAATAAACGCCGTTTAGGCGCCCGCCTCCCTCACCCGCCAGCCAGATATCGAGGTGGGGAAAATCAAAACGCAGCTTTACCGTTTCCGGCAAAACAGAAAAACGAAAAATGAAAAAATCCTGCCATACGCGGGTGCATAAGTTACCGACCAACCAAAGAACAACTGCAGACGTCGCGAACAACACCATAAACTCTACGCTGCCACCCGCAACAGTAATCGATTATTAAACGTTGTGGTCAGCACCGAAATAGCAGGTAAGGGTTCGTTGCAACAATCAGGATGGCCCAACTTGAATCTCTCCGAGAATCGCCCGGAGTCCCGGCATGGAGCCATATTCCATCCCTCGAAAACCAAAATACTCGCTGAAAAATGTAACCCCATATTTTTGATGGTGAAAACTACTAAACAAACGTGACATTTGATGCCCGGATTGAATTTTAGCAGTATCTTGGCGCAGAACCATTCTTGATGATGAGACCTTATTTTTCGGCAGTTTTCTTTATAATGTTACTAACTGGCAGCTACATGCTGCGGGGTCAGGACGTGCTGCTGCAAACACTGAAAACAGAAATTCAGCGCGAGATGACAGGGCTTTCGGCCAGCACGTTACCCGCCTATTACCTCGACTACCGCGTGGAGGATGTTCGCTACTTTCAGGCTGCCACATCGTTTGGCAGTGTAGTCCAAACCGACAAGGAACGGATGCGTGTGCTTTCAACGCGAGTGAAAGTGGGCGATTACCAGTTAGACAATACCCATCCGGGCGCCAGCGACATGGATTTCGAGGGTATGAACGACAGCTACCGCTATGAAATTCTGCCTGTGGACGATCATGAAGCGGCCCTTCGATTTTTGATTTGGCAAGCCACGCAAAAAAAATACCGAACCGCTGCAGCCACCTACAAGGCCGTCCGGGCCAACCCCCGCACTACCCGTACGGGAGTGCCTGATTTCACACGGGAAAAAAAAACGAGTTATTATGAAGCCTCCCTGAACGTTGAACTGGACACACTCCGCTGGATCTCCTATCTCAAAGAGTTCTCGGCTCTGTTCCTGAAAGATCCTGACATCATTTCTGCAGACGCCAGCCTGGAGGTCAACATAAACCGAAAGTATTTTGTCAGCAGCGAAGGCACCGAAATTGTACAAAACATGCCGTACACGTACTTACAAGTGAACGCATCCGTCCGATCGAAAGGGCAATTAATTCTGCCACTGAGCCGTTCATTTTTTGCCCGAACTCCCGAAGGTTTACCCACTCCGGAAAAAGTGAAGGCCGAACTCGAAAAAATGCTTGCGGTGTTGATCCGATTGAAAGACGCGCCGGCGGCTGAACCTTACACAGGCCCTGCCATTCTGGATGCTCAGGTAGCTGGTGTTTTTTTTCATGAGATATTCGGTCACCGCGTGGAGGGCCACCGGCTTCGCAGTGACCAGGACGGCCAAACATTTAAGGCAAAGCTGAACGAAAACGTACTCCCTGCCACGCTTTCGGTTGTTTTCGATCCAACCCTGCAGACGCAGGGCGGGCAACATCTTAATGGCTATTATGTGTTTGATGACGAAGGGGTTAAGGGACAACGAGTAGTGAGTGTGCAAAACGGTGTATTAAAGACCTTTCTGATGAGCCGGGCGCCCGTGTCGGGCATTCTAACATCAAACGGACATGGCCGCGCAGCACCCGGCTCGGACGTTGTAACCCGGCAGAGTAACCTGATTGTAGAAACGAGCAAGCCCCTCAGAATGGAAGAACTCCGCAAAATGTTGATAAAAGAATGTCAACGGCAGGGGCGTCCGTACGGATACTATTTTAAGGACGTTGTAGGTGGTTTTACTCTGACGGATCGATTCAATCCTAATGCCTTCAACATTTTTCCCACCGAAGTATACCGGATCTACGCAAATGGCCGGCCCGATGAATTGGTACAGGGTGTTGACTTGATCGGCACCCCGCTCGCCATGTTTGCCGAGATAGTAGCAGCCGGAAACGAGATCGGAGTGTTCACCGGGTTCTGTGGAGCCGAAAGTGGTAGCGTGCCCGTGAGTGCCGTAGCACCAGCGCTGTTTGTACGGCGAATTGAAACACAGAAGAAACCAAAAACTGAATTGGAAGCTACCCTTCTGAAACGCCCGAGCTTACATTTGCTGAAGAAATGAGACACCTACTGCTCTTTGTTCTGATTACAGCTTCCTTCCTATCTCCAGCGCAGGAGGCTGAAGATGTGGTCATTCACGCCATGCGCGATGAACTGAACCGGAATCTTAAGGAATTACAATTACCCAACCACAGCAAACCATTTTTTATCCAATACAGCATTGCCGACTTGAAGATTCACCAGGTAATGGCCTCGATGGGAGCCCTCCTGAGATCAACCAGTTCCGCTTCACGAACCAAGGCATCCGTACGTATTTTGGTAGGCGACTACGAGTTCAACGATGAAAGTCTCGACAATAATTTGTACAGCGCACCGGGTAATAATGAAATCGCTCTGCCACTGGAAAATGACTACGAGGGCATCCGCAGATCATTGTGGGTTACCACCGACAACGTGTACAAGAGTGCTGCCCGTCAGTTCAGCAAGAATGAGGAGACGTTACGCGACCTGAATAAGGAACTCAAAGATGTACCGCACCGCTCATTTGCCCGCCAGGCACCCTTTACCCTGATGAAGACGCAAACACCACAGCCATTCGCCCGCCAACGTAGGGAGAAGTACGTTCGCGATATCTCGGCTGTTGCCCTCCAATATCCTGAAATCATGGGATCAAATGTGGCACTCTCCTTCACTGAAGGGTACAGATATACCGTAAATAGCGAGGGAACAATCATCCGGGTACCAGAAACAATTGCCGTTTTGCAGGCTAGTGTTCAATTAGAAGATAGTGGTGGTTTATTCCTTTATGACTCGTTTACTGCCTACGCCCGAAACCCCTCCTACTTCCCTCCGGTGGATGAGGCGGCCCAGCGATTTACCCAGCTAATTGAGCACTTGCTAAAGTCTGGCACTTTGCCAACGCTCCAGGAAGAGTATACCGGACCAGTACTGATCGAAGGCAAAACGGTTGCAGAAGTACTCTCCGGCGCGCTCTTCGGTAATCGGGAAACACTGATCCTTTCGAATGACATTCAGAGTGCGAGCGGTTTTCGTATGGAAACTACTACCACTGAGGGACGAATCGGGCGCAGTATCATGGACCCAAATATCACGGTGCTGGCCACAAGCCGCACCCGTGATTTTGCCGGTGTTGATCTGCTGGGTGCCTACGAGGCAGATAGCGAAGGAGTTGTTCCACCCACCGAAATTGTACTGGTTGAAAAAGGTATCTTAAAAAACCTGCTCAATGATCGAACCATTACAAAATCCGGTCAGACATCAAACGGCCATGCCGGTGGCGCCGGGGTCATTCAAATTCGCGTTGATAATGCAGTCAGTAGATCTGTATTGCGCGATCGACTTCTGGCAAAAGCCAAAGAAGAGGGTCTCGACCACGCCTTCATCATCCGCGCAACACCCGGAGAGGGCATGCTCCTGATCCGCGTGACACCTGATGGCCAAGAAGAAGTTGTGCGAGGAGGAAATCTGGGCGATGTTTCATTAAAAACGTTGCGGAGAATTGTTGGAGCCACCCCGGACCAAAAGGCATACCACCTGACCGGCGCAAGCGAACAGCTTACCAGCTTTATAGTACCAGATGCTGTGCTCTTTCAGGAACTTTCTATCCTACCTGCGGAGAGTCCGCGCTTTGATGAGGAAGTGCTCGTGGACAACCCGTTAAAAAAATCGAAGTAAAATGGCAGCGGACATGCCCCAACTGGAGCACGTATTTCCGCAGTTTGAGCCTGACTTGATTGAAAAGCTGAAAGAGCACGGAGAGCTGATTCATTTTAGCGAAGGGGATGTCCTCATGCGTCCGGGACAGTACTTCAAGTACTCGTTTATCATTCTGAATGGCCGTGTAAAATTATACCGGGAAGGTATTGACGGCGAAGAGTTCTTTCTCTACTACCTTGAACATGGTGATGCGTGCGCACTGAGTATGATCTGTGCCACGAAAAATGAGGCCAGCGCACTAAGGGCCATAGCCATGACGGCGGTAGATGCACTGGCAATACCACTGCCATTTATGGACGTCCTGATGAAAACCTATAAGGGATGGTACTATTTTGTACTGGAAACCTATCGCTCACGCTTTGAGGAGTTACTTCAGGTCATCGATCAGATTGCCTTTCACAGCCTGGATGAAAAACTATCCTTCTACCTGAAACGCCAGTTTGACGCGCTTGGCCCCCGTCTGCCCATTACCCATCAGCAAATTGCAGACGATCTGAATTCATCGCGGGAAGTGATTTCGAGGCTACTCAAAAAAATGGAGACAGCAGGAATGGTCGTGGTATCGCGCCATGAAATTATGCGCGGAAGACTCTAACCCAACGAGCGAAAAGGATACTGTGTATCGCGGCGGCCACTGCGTGCGCGAAAAATCTCACCACCAGCGTGACAAAAGTCATGGACTTGACACGTGCAGCGTTGCCACTTTTGCAACCAAACGTTTCTCGACATGATCATCGAACAAATTTACACGGGTTGCCTGGCACAGGGTGCCTACTACCTGCAATGTGGAAACGATGCTGCCATCATCGATCCGTTACGCGAAGTTGGGCCTTACATTCAAAAAGCCAATCGCAATTGCGCTAAGATCCGGTACGTGCTGGAAACCCACTTCCACGCTGATTTCGTTTCTGGCCACCTCGATCTGGCCCGGATGACGGGAGCAAAAATTATTTATGGTCCCACGGCTCAACCTGCTTTTACTGCTCATATTGCCGCGGATGGCGAGGAGCTTCCGCTGGGATCATGCCTGATCAAAGTCTTGCATACACCGGGCCACACGCTGGAGTCAGTAACATACTTGCTCCAGAATGAAGAAGGGAAACCTGTGGCAATTTTTACAGGCGATACCGTTTTTCTCGGAGATGTTGGGCGCCCCGACTTAGCGCAGGCAGCCGCCCAAATGACGCGGGAGGAATTGGCCGGCCTGCTGTTCGATAGCATTCAATCGAAAATTCTGCCTTTGCCAGACGATGTTATGATCTACCCCGGGCA
>CANGUI010000147.1 GCA_947457025.1 Flammeovirgaceae bacterium
AAAGTTGTAGTAGCGAATGGCATAGGTGCCCGTGGGGTCAATTTTGGCTATGAATACGCCACGTGCATATTCGATATTCCGTCCGTAAACACCGCTGGCCAGCTGCGAGCCGTCGGCCATGGTAACTGTGCGCCCAAACAACAGATGGTGATCCGGGTCGGCCTGTAAAATAATAGTTTTATTCAGTTCACCTTCATAATTATAACTGCGAACCCACAGCGATTTCTTCTTATCGAAAAATCGGGCACTCACAACAATATCTACTGTGCCGTTGCCAACGTCCTTCATCTGCGTGACTTCCCCCTGCTCATAAAAAAAGCCGGGCAACACACGTGCCTGGCTCGTTTTAAAACTATAGTGAAGCACCAGTGGCCGGTAGTTGAAGTAGCCACTGATAAAAACTGCACCTGATACGGCCATGAAGGACGCGGGCGTGAAGGGTATGGCATTGCGGATGAAGCGCTCCACAAATTTGCCACTGTCGAGATCAACATCCAGTAGTGCGAAATCGGCCAACGGATTGTCAGCCTTTCGCAACAGAAAAATACACCGCCTGTCGCGCACGGCTGCTGCGAATGGTCGGTACCCCTTTTCAACCGTCAGGAAGCCTTCCCATTTCTTTTGGAATGCCGTGTCCAACCGAATAATCTCCAGCTGATCAACATTTTCGCCGTAATACGATTTGTACAAGAGCAATCCGGTTTCGCCGGTGCAGGCCACTTTGTAGCCGGTGTTATCTTCTTCCACCAGCGGGATTTCAAAGCGACCTTCCTGCCGCAATTGTGCTGACGACGGCAGGCTTATCCAGACGAATACCAGAAGAGCGTTAAGGACGCGCATCTACGCGGTTAATATAAAATACATAACGTGTTCGATCTTCGGTTTGTTTATCGCGATCACGCACGGTTTGCAGCCCCCAGCAGTAGAAAGAATCTTGAAACCACCAGCGCACGCCACCGCCATAGTCGGATTCGTTGCGGACCTCCTCGGTTTCCCTGGATAATTCAATACGAACGGTGTCGGCCCGGGAAAGCTCGCCGGTATGAGCGCTGAACGTGGCGTAGAGTTCGTCTTCCTTTTTGTAGAGGATGGCGGTGGTCTGGCTGTTAAACAAAAAGTCAGAGGCTTGCTCGAGCGTAGTCTGTTGGTCACCGCTTAACGCGAGGTGAAGGTCGGCCAGCACCTCGCCCGCATTGCCCAGCACTACGGCCTGTGCAGCAATGGTTTTGTACACTAGGTCGGTGGGAGAAGGATCGTAGAAGGAGTATGGCATGGCATAATAGCGACTGGTAAATGGGGCCCAGCCAAAACCGGTTAGCGGATTCATGGGATTACCCCAATTGTATGGGTTAGTATGGGGGTTGGCATTCATGGCGCTGGAAGCCTGGTACGTTTCCACCAGCAAGGCGAAACCTTTCTCACTTTCCGCGAGGCGCAGGGGAAGCACGCTGGCACGAAAAGAACTGGCCTGCCCCCGGAGCCGGTCACGGGCAGCCTGTTGCTTTATTTTGTTGGCTTTCCGCGCAGGCAGATGATCGAGAAAATGCGGAATCCTATCGTATTCAATGAATTGAATGGGCTGCTGCTTATCCGGATCGGCCAGTGTGAAATAGATTCCGGTTGAGGTCCGGTTTTTACCGATTGCGTAGGTGCCGATGATGGCCAGATCTGGGCGGACAAGCGTACTGGTGATTCCCGAAAGCGGTACAAAGCCTGCGGGCAGTTCGATCTCATCCTCGAGCAACTGCACACCATCCTCATCGAACGTGCGCAACACAAGCTTGCGTTGGTTGTTGGGCATTCGGGCGGAGATCAGGATGTTAAAGGTATAGTTTTCATTCACCCGCACATCCAGCAATTCCATCCCCGAAAGGAAAAAACCAGGCACCACCTTGAGTTGGCCGTCTTCCGGGCGATAAATCAACACCGAGGGTTCGTTGCTGATATAGCCTCCGAGAATGATGGTATGCGTGGTAGCACTAAAATGAGTGAGCTTGAAGTACACGTCCTGCCTGATTTTGTAGCGCGCTATGGTATGATCCTTCACAGACAGGGTGAGGAGTTCGAAGTTGCTCTCGGCAGATTCGCCCTCGCGGAACAGAAGAGATATCCTGCTGCCAACAAAATCGTACCCCACCAGTTGCAGGCGATTGTTTACGTCAAGATCGCTCGCCCAGGTTTTCTGGAGGGCTGTATCGAGCAGCACCAGCTCAAAAAGTTTTTGCCCGGCTTTATAATCGTCTTTATCGCGGATTAATGCGAGGCCCTGCCTACCGAGGGAGATCACGGAAAACGTTGGCTTGCCTGGCTGCTGCTCTACCGTGAACCGATGAGGCTGCCGAACCTGGGCCGGCGCATTGGCAACCGCCAGCACCAGGCCAAAAACCGCGATGCATGCCCCTGCCTTCATTTTTTACTCAGGCGCCTGAGCACCTCAAACTCGTTTGGTTGAACGGGTTGCACCGACAAGCGTGACGCCCGCGTGAGCACCATACCGACCAGGGTTTTATTCGCTTTTATCTCAGCCAGGGTGACAGGCTTCTTAAAAGGTTCAACCGCTTCGAGATCCACTGCCACCCAATCGGGGGCATTGGGCTCCGGGTATGCTTCCCGAACCACTCGGGCCAATCCGGTGATGGCCTTATCAGCGCCGCTGTGGTAGATCAGCACGCCATCTCCCTTTTTCATGTCTTTCAGGTAATTGCGCGCCTGAAAATTCCGGATGCCATCCCACACGGTATTGCCCGCCCTCTGCAAATCAGCCCACGAAAATGTTCCCGGCTCCGTCTTCACCAACCAATAGTTCATATCAAATCATTAACGGCTTCTAAAATAGTAATTTCAGTTGTGTATTTTGCCCTCTTTCCGATTGTGCTGTGAAGGTACTCATCCTCCGTTTCTCATCCATTGGCGACATCGTGCTCACCACGCCGGTGGTGCGCGCCGTAAAAACCCAGGTGGATGATGTGCGTGTGCATTACGCCACAAAAGCAGCTTTTCGGGGTTTACTCGACTCCAACCCATATGTAGACCAAGTGCATGTGCTCGGCCCCTCATTACCCGAGCTGATCCGCGAACTGCGAGCCGAACGCTTTGATATGGTCATCGACTTGCACCACAACCTGCGTACCTGGCTGATTAAACGCACCCTCGGTTGCACAGCCTACAGTTTTGATAAACTGAATGTGGAAAAATGGCTACTGGTGAACCTGAACATCAACCGCCTGCCCCACCGTCACATTGTGGATCGTTACCTCGACACGGTCCGGCCATTGGGTGTTAAAACGGATGCACTTGGCCTCGACTATTTCATTCCTGATAAAGATGAAGTGCCGCTGGACTGGCTGCCGCCGGCCTTCCGCGACGGGTATGTAGCGTATGCCATTGGCGGGCAGCACGCCACCAAGAAATTGCCGGTAAAGCGCATGATCGAACTGTGCGATAAAATCAACAAGCCAGTAGTGTTGCTGGGTGGCCGCGAAGATCAGGCGGCCGGCGAGGAAATCGCACGTTTTTTTGCACGCCCCAGCGGGAGCGACTGGGAAGGAGGTTTGCTGGAACTCAACAAAAAAACGGTGATCTACAATGCCTGCGGGCTGTATAACTTTAACCAGTCGGCCAGCCTGGTGCGCCAGGCGCGATACGTATTCACGCACGACACGGGGCTGATGCACGTGGCTTCAGCTTTTAAAAAAGAAATTTTCAGCATCTGGGGCAATACCCTGCCTGCTTTTGGGATGTATCCTTACCGTACGCGGTTTACGGTGTTGGAAAACAACCGGATAGCATGTCGGCCATGCTCAAAGATTGGCCACGCCCGATGCCCGAAAGGGCATTTCAAATGCATGAACGACATCGTATTCGATTTTTACCTCCCGTAAGGGCTACTTTTCCGGATCATACTCATCATCGCGGCCGGCATCGTGCCAGAACGATTGCCATAGATCAGTAGAGGCGAGCGTGAAAGAAAAGATCGTAATCTGGCAACAGTTCCGGATGGCCAATCTTCACGAGGTCTTTGAGGATCAGATCCGGGCGCAGGTAGCCCAACTCGAGAAACTCGCTGCCGCCGGTGGCACCGCGGCGGGCATTGTACGTATAAACGCTGTTGTTCCCCACCGGGGCAAAAAGAAGGTAGCGTGGCTCGGCCGCCAGCAACTCCTGGCGGGTGGTGAAGGCCCCCACGCCAATCCACAGATCTGCCTTGGCTGCCCTTGCATACACCGCCTCGAAACTCAGTTCAAGGAAATCCCGCGAAGGATTATCGTACCACAGATACTGCAGGCCGGCATCCCGAAGCAATTGAGCTGCATAGTTGCTGCCCCCCGGCATAAACCAGGCATCGCCATACATGATGCCGCTGAGCACCGTCGGGCGCAGCACCACGTGCTGTACGGCATTCCGGGTAGTGAGATAGGCCTGCTCGATTGCGCGGAAGACCGAATCCGCTTCCTCCTCCCGGTTGAGAAAAACGGCCATGAACTTCAACCACTCGGCTCGGCCCAACGGGTGTGGCTCGAGATATTCGGCATTGATGACTACGGGAATGTTGAGGTCCTGGATCTTTCTGAGTTGGCCGAGGTCGCGTGTCATGGTATATCCCATCACCAAATCAGGGCGGGTAGAAACCACCAGCTCGAGATTCATGCCTTTCTCGGTGCCGAGGTCGGTAACGAGGCCCGAGTCGATGCGGGCGCGCATCCGCTCGGAGCTGATGTAGTCCGTGCGGGGAAAGCCCACCAGCGCCGCTGTTTCGCCCAGATAATCTAACAACGGAATGTGAGTTGTGGACGTACAAACCAACCGCCGGACGGGCGTGCGCACCACCTGGACGTGGGCGGGAGCGGCCGGCAGTGGCCGTCCTTCGGACACGAGCCAGTATTCAAAGCCTTCACGGGCGCCGGGGTAAGGATATTGCACCACGACTCGGGTATAGCCCTCGGCAGGAGTCAAGGTAAACCCCTTGGCGTAGGAAACCCGCGTAGGCGTACCCGACTTTTTTTCGGGCGGCTGGCAATTCCACAGCAGCAGGATAACCAGCCCAAAAATCACGTTCAACAAAATGCGCATCCCGCAATGGTAAGGAGTTACTTTGTATTTGTGAAAGCCGAAATCAAGAAAAATCAGGAAATGCCCACCCCGGAATTGTATTACTGGGAGAATGGGTTGATTGTGTTCACGGCTGCCTATCACCGGCAGCGGGGATTTTGCTGCCAATCGGGCTGCCGCCACTGCCCGTGGAACTTCAAAAAACCGGCAAAACGGCCTGTATTTGATAAGCCGCTACTGTAGATCAATCCAGGCTAACCGCTGCAATCTGCCACCCGTTTTACGGGATGCCAGCCTTCAAAACCTGAACGACGATCCGGCTGGAGATCCTTTATGTTTTCGTTTGGGATTCAGTACGTGTCGTCCAACGCGAACGTATTTTTCCGGAACATCCACTGGCCATTTGTGAAATCCGGGAACACAACGGATTCTCCTCCCAACTCAATCGACTGCTCGCTCAGCGGCGTAATGGCGCTCCAGGTAACGGCGTCGTACACATCCTGCGGCGTGTTCACTTTTCGTTTGATGGATTCGATGAAGGCGTTCAGTACAAACCAGTCCATGCCACCATGGCCGGCGCCGGAGGCATCCGTA
>CANGUI010000148.1 GCA_947457025.1 Flammeovirgaceae bacterium
AATATGGTGGTGGCCAATCCCACAACTCCTGCCAACATTTTCCATTTGTTGCGCAGGCAGGTGAAGTGGGATTTTCGCAAACCCTGTATCGTGTTTTCGCCCAAGTCGCTGCTCCGGCATCCGCAGGTCATTTCGCCCGTAGCAGAGTTTACTGCCGGCGGCTTTCAGGAAGTCATAGATGATGCGGGTGCTACTGCCCGCGACGTGAAACGAGTAGTTGTTTGTTCCGGTAAGTTATACTATGATCTGGCGGAGGTCCAGCAAAAAAAGAAAATCAAAGATGTAGCCCTGATCCGCCTGGAGCAGTTACATCCCTACCCGGAAAAACAAATGACGTCTATTTTGAAGAAGTATAAAACAGCCACTCGCGTTTGGGCGCAGGAAGAACCTGCCAACATGGGGGCGTTGAGTTATGTGCAGCGTGTGGCACCTGGACTGTTCACCGAATTTATTGCCCGCAAGGCAAGCGCTTCGCCGGCTACCGGTTATAGCAAGGTGCATAAGATCGAGCAGGACCGCATTGTTAACCAGGCGCTCGGAATTGATTCGGCAGCCTAAGATAACACGCTATGGTACATCAAGTAAAAATCCCAACGGTTGGCGAATCCATAACGGAAGTCACAATTGCCAACTGGCTGAAGCATGACGGTGACGTCGTGAAAATGGACGAGGTGCTTGCCGAGTTGGAGTCGGACAAGGCCACCTTTGAGCTTACCGCGCCGCAGGGCGGTGTGCTCCGCATTCTCAAACAGAAGGGAGAGGTCGTGCCCATCGGAACGGCCGTATGCGAAATTGCGGCCGGGGCCGCTGGTCCAGCCTCTGCCCCCGCCACTTCTGCCCCTGCCACATCCACCACTACACAATTCAATGCCATGAAATTAACCGGAGCAATCAAAGAAATGAAAGTGCCCACTGTGGGCGAATCGATCACCGAGGTAACCATCAGTACCTGGCTCAAGAAGGAGGGAGACTATGTGAAGCTTGATGAAGTGATCGCGGAGGTCGAGTCTGACAAGGCCACGTTTGAATTACCAGCCGAGGCCAGCGGGATTCTACATATTGTCGCTGTGGAAAAAACCACTTTGCCGATTGGCGGGCTGATCTGCCGCATCGAAGTCGCTGAAGGTGAACCAGCGCCGGCCCCGGCTGCCCCGGCAGCACCACCTGCTCCGGCGGGCGGGGGCTCTTCCTATGCTGCCGGACACGCTTCACCCGCGGCGGCAAAAATTTTGGATGAAAAAGGTATTTCGCCGGCTCAGGTTGCCGGTACAGGTGTTGGCGGACGCATCACCAAAGCAGATGCTGCGCAGGCACAACCTGCGGCAAAAGAATCGAAGGCCGCGACACCGGCTGCTGCTGCCGTGCCCGCCGTGGGTGGTGCCCGCACCGAGCGACGCGAAAAGATGACATCGCTGCGCAAAACGATTGCGCGCCGGCTTGTAGCGGTAAAGAATGAAACCGCCATGCTAACCACGTTCAACGAAGTGGATATGAAACCAGTGATGGACCTGCGTGCTAAATACAAAGATCAGTTCAAGGAAAAGCACGGCGTGGGTCTTGGGTTCATGTCGTTTTTCACCAAAGCGATCTGCGTCGCACTTAAAGAATTTCCTGCGGTGAATGCCTCTATCGATAAAGACGAAATCGTGTACCACGACTATTGCGACATCTCAATAGCGGTTTCCACACCCCGCGGGTTGGTGGTGCCGGTGATTCGCAATGCCGAACTGCTTTCCATGGCACAGATCGAGAGCGAGGTAGTTCGCCTGGCTACCCGCGGTCGTGACGGCAAACTATCCATTGAGGAAATGACGGGAGGCACCTTCTCCATCACAAATGGCGGCGTGTTTGGTTCGATGCTTTCCACTCCTATCATCAACCCTCCGCAAGCTGCTATCCTCGGTATGCACAACATCGTGGAACGCCCGGTGGTGAAACAGGGCGAAGTAGTGGTGCGCCCCATCATGTACCTCGCCCTTTCCTATGATCACCGCATCATTGACGGCCGCGAGTCGGTGAGTTTTCTGGTGCGGGTGAAAGAGTTGCTCGAGGATCCGGGGCGCCTGATTTTAGGCGTTTAACGCTCTTCAACAACCTTTGCCGTCAACCGTAAGTTTATCATCAAGCGCGTCAATTATTATCCTTATGAACTATAACGTCATTGTCATCGGCTCCGGGCCGGGAGGTTATGTAGCAGCGATCCGCTGCGCCCAACTCGGCATGAAAACCGCCATCATCGAAAAATACCCCACGCTGGGTGGCACCTGTCTCAATGTGGGTTGCATTCCCTCCAAGGCGCTGCTGGATTCGTCCGAGCACTTCCACAACGCGGTACATAATTTCAAGGAACACGGCATTGACATATCGCAGCCAGCCGCAAACATCGGTCAGATGATTAAGCGCAAGGCGGGAGTGGTGAAGGCGAATGTTGATGGCATCGCCTTCCTGATGAAGAAAAATAAAATTGATGTCTACACCGGGATCGGCTCGTTCGTTGACAAGAACACCATTCGCGTTACGGCCGCTGACGGAAAAGAAACCACATGGACAGCAGAGAAGATCATCATCGCTACAGGCTCGAAACCAACGCCGTTGCCTTTTGCCCCTTTTGACAAGAAGCGGATTATCTCAAGCACAGAAGCACTTGCTCTTCAGGAGATACCGAAACACCTGATCGTGGTGGGGGGTGGAGTAATCGGTATGGAACTCGGGTCGGTCTATGCCCGCATTGGTTCAAAAGTTACTGTTGTGGAATTTCTCGACAGTCTTATTCCTACGATGGATGGTACAATGGGCAAGGAATTGCAGAAAGCCACTAAAAAGCTCGGCATGGAGTTTTACTTGGGCCATAAAGTGACGGCCGTTGAGAACAAAGGTGGGGAAGTGGTTTTACAGGCCGTTCCAAAGAATGGGGGAACGGCGATTGAACTTCGGGGTGACTATTGTCTGGTGAGCATTGGACGAAGACCATATACAGACGGACTTGGATTGGAAAAAATAGGCATCGAACTGGACAAGGGTAAGATTCCGGTAGATGATCATCTGCGTACAAAAGTTGATACTGTTTTTGCCATTGGCGACGTAGTGCGGGGCGCAATGCTTGCCCACAAAGCTGAAGAAGAGGGCGTGTTTGTGGCCGAACAGTTCGCGGGGCAGAGGCCGCATATCCATTATCTGCTGATACCGGGTGTAGTGTACACGTGGCCCGAGGTGGCAAGTGTGGGCTATACTGAAGAGCAATTGAAGGAGCAGCAGCGCCCGTATAAGGTGGGAAGTTTTCCCTATCGCGCACTTGGGCGAGCCCGCGCATCCATGGATTTGGATGGATTGGTAAAGGTGCTCGCAGATCAGCAAACCGATGAAATTCTGGGAGTTCATATCATCGGCGCCCGTGCGGCCGACATGATTGCCGCCGGAGTAGTAGCCATGGAATACCGTGCTTCTGCAGAAGATGTGGCTCGGATGAGCCATGCCCACCCCACGTATATGGAGGCACTGAAGGAGGCCTGCCTCGCCGCAACGGCAAACCGGCCGATCCACATGTAGTTTTGGAAGAATAGCTATGCGTGTGGCAGGCGCCAGTTAATGCCGGCTCGTACCCAGATGGCACCCACCACGGGCAGCAGAAATGGGTTCAGCGTTTGCGGCAATACCCACCAGGTAGCCAGCAGACCAGTAGTGAGGAAGAAAGAAAACAGGAAGTACGGCTTACGCCATGTGCTGTTTTTCCGAAGCACAAGGACAGTGCCCAGCACATGCAACGGGAATGCCCAAAGTAAATTCAAGTTCCGGGCTGCATCCTGATGATCCGTAAACATCCAAAGCGCCAACAACAAACAACCGACCAGTCCCGTGATGCCAAACAGCAACAGGTCTGCCCAGGCACTGATTGATTTTCTTTTCCAGTCGTATACCGTCAGTGCGATAAAGGCCAGCAACAGCGTACACAGGGCAACCCACGGATGGACAAATGTTACGGTGGACCGGATGGGAGGTCTCTCTAACATCCGTTTTTCGGCAACCAGCGCTACCCACCCGGAATCCGTTCGGATTTTGGCATGATCAGTGAATTGTTCAACATAGTCGGGCAGGAACATGTATTCGCGTGCGTACATGTTCCGGTCGATAGGTAAGCCCAGACAAATATCAATCCCTAGATCGCCCCACGGCAACTCACTGAGGTATTCGTCTGTTTTCCGGCGAAATGAGTGGCCCGTCTGTAAAAACGAACTGTCCCACCGAACGGCATCACCGAGTTGGCTTTCCAATACATCCCGGATCTTTGATGCACAGTTGTTTTGGTAGTACCGATAGCGATAGTTTTGGTTCTCCGGGCGCGCGTTCCAGATGAGAAACTGAAAGATTTTTTCTTTCTGCGCGGGTGTAAGGGCCAGTACCTGTTCATGCACGTAGCGATCATGCCGGAGGTAATACTGTTCAAAATCGGGGTAGGCGTACACACCCAGCTTGTAGTACAGAAATCCTTTTGCGAAGTTGAGGTAGAAATTCGGTTGGTTAAAGTTGAATACGCCATAGTTGAAGGCCTCGTCAAGCCCGTTTTCAGGGTCGTACACCCGGATGGCACTGTGGCCAAAGGCGGCGTATAGTTCACGTGTGTCGGGGCCGCAGGTAATAACGGAAATCCGGGCTAGTGGGCTCAGCCTCGGTTGTGCAGCAATGGCGGTGGAAAACGCCAAAAAAAAGCTCAAATAAACGACCCGATTCATGGGCGAAAGATAGCCATATTGCCGCAAGTGTGTATTTTTGAAAGGCCTATCCTACACCTATGACCTGGAAAATCTGGGACGTACGCCAATGGTCGCGTTTGAACAAAAAATACGAAAACGACCCGGAGGCGCTTTTTCACAATAAGCGGAGTATCCTCTTCTCCCGCATTACGTTTGTGGGCACGTTCATGGGGCTGATCCACGCGCTAGAGGATATTCCGGAAGGCCAGTGGATGCTTACCGGCATGGACTTCGTGATGACTGCTTTCATCTTAACGGCATATCTGATCAATGAAAGCGGGCGTCACCGTCAGGCAAAGATATTTCTGCTCTGCTTTCTTAACATCTTTTTTTTCATCTACTCGCAGATTACACCGAAGGAACTGGGAGTTTATGTTTTTTATTTCCCCTGGGTGGCTGTAGCGGCGCTCGTATTTGAGAACCGCGAAAAAATGTACCGCAATTCGTTCATCCTGGTTTCCGTTGCGCTCATCATCGTCCTGTTCATTACCGACTTCAATTTACTTAGCCGGTGGCGTGTGAGTTCCATGGAAACCCAAATCCCGTTTGTCATCAACCTGGTTACGAGTTTAATCGTAACCGCCATTTTCATCTTCATGATGATTTCGATCAATGACTCCACGGAACAACGTTTGATCGCCCAGGCTCAGCAGATTCAGCAAAAAAATCTGGAGCTGCAAAAAACCAATGAAGAGATGGACCGCTTTGTTTATATCACTTCCAACAACCTGAAAGCTCCGCTGCAATCGCTGCTGGGGCTAACCAAACTGGCGCGTAACGGATCAACCGAAGAACATCTCGACCGGATTGACGATCAGTTGGTCAAGCTGAGGGCATTTATAC
>CANGUI010000149.1 GCA_947457025.1 Flammeovirgaceae bacterium
AAGGTGCGCAGTCTGGCGCCAAAGGAAAAGCGTTGGGGTCCGAATTCGTTTTGGATGTGAATAAGCCTTGCCCCAGTACTTGTCCTAACGATCCAATTTTATAGTTGAACACTTGAATTAGATGAACCAACTTGCGAGTGCCATACTTCAGATCTCTTCAATACCGGTGTGGTGCACATGCATTTACAGTATCATCATTTTTAAAAGTTTATTCAAAGAGCTTAAAATAGTAGGAGTATTTTTAATTTTTTCAGGTTTCATTGATTTAATATCAACTTACTGTTGGTATAATTCAATCAACAATATGCCCCTGCTGCATCTATATGTGGCAGGTGGCTTTTTTTTTATTTGTTTGTTTTACCAGCAATTGCTTGATGGGTTTATCAGCAAAAAAATTATTTGGAACATCCTTGTGGGCTTTACAGGTTTCACCGTTATCAACACGATCTTCATCCAGCCCATCAACACCTACAATTCATACGCGGTTGTTATTGAATCTATTTTAATAATTATTCTTTCGTTGTCCACTTTTATGTTCCTGCTGGACGACATCGTGAAAGAAACCAAAGGGAAGCTGGCGGTTACCCTTAATTGGATAAATTCAGGTTTGTTCATTTATTACTCTTCCAGCTTGCTTATTTTTTATTTTGGTAATGTTATCACGGATTCTTTTTCAGTGGAAATAAGTCAATATCTTTGGGCGATACCGTCCGTTGCATCCATGGCAATGTACATCTGTTTTTTTATAGGCTTATGGAAACGACCACAGAAGTAACACTGCCTTCTCTACTTGTTCCGCTGGCAAGTGTGATCTCAATTATTTCTGTAGGAGTTGTTTTGCTCAACCAACACTTCCGCAAAAATCTTTTTAAACAAAAACTAGAACAAGAAGAAATTAAAATTCGGCACCAGCAGGAGCTGCTCAGGTCAACCATTGGCGCTCAGGAGCAGGAGCGACAGCGCATTGCCAACGATCTGCACGATGAACTGGGCGCCATGCTTTCCATGGCCCGCATGCAAATCAAGCAACTGCAAAAGCAACCATGCTTAGTAGCTAATACTTCGCTGGAAAATTTGCAGGAGATTGTCGAAACCTCGCTGACGTCCACAAAACGGATTTGCTACCAACTCATGCCTCCTCAATTGGAACGGTATGGCTTAAAAACTTCACTCGAAGTACTGGCCGATCAAATCAATGCCGTTGAAAAAACACAAGTTTTTATAACCATGAGCAATAACTTCCCGCGCTTTCCAAACGCCATTGAATTGGCGCTTTACCGAATCGTTGCCGAGCTTACCAACAACACCCTAAAGCATTCTGGCGCAAGCGAACTTAACGTGGATGTTAGCACTTCCGTGGATGAGATTACCTGCAAGTATCGCGACAATGGAATTGGGATAAAAGCTGGAGCAAGCAGCAAAGGACTAGGTATGCGAAGCCTGCACGCACGGGCAGAAGCGTTGGGTGGAAAGTTTATTGTTTCTGATAACGATCTTGGGCTCAAGTGTATCGTACACATCCCCATCAACCACCCATGACACTGCCAGAAAAGATTTCGATCGGGTTAATTGAAGACCAATTTCTCTTCAGAAAAGGCATGAGAGCCATTTTAGAAAGTTGGCCCGAATTTGAAGTTGTTCTTGAAGCATCTGAAGGCTATACTGTCATAGAGCAGCTAGCCAATTGCGCAGCGCTACCGCACGTTTTGTTGGTAGATTTGTCGCTACCGGCCACAAAAGAAGGCAAATCTTTTGGTGGCCTAGAAGTTACCAACGCCATCAAAGCCCATTACCCCTCCATAAAAATTATTATCCTGTCAGTGCATGACGATGATAACTTCATTGCAGAGTTAATACTGAGCGGGGCACACGGCTACTTGGTAAAGAATAGCGATCCACAAGAAGTACACGATGCCATTGTTGCTGTACACACTCAAGGCTCATACATTAATAAACGGTCGCTTACCGCTTTGCAGAAAAGGGCTCCTGGCAATAAGGGAGACAAAGAAAGGCTCGATGGCAATATACACCTTACCAAGCGCGAAATAGAAATATTGCGACTGGTATGCCAAGAGTTTACCACCGAAGAGATTGCCAAAAAACTTTTTATCAGCGTAAAAACAGTTAATAGCCATCGAAACAACTTGTTGCAAAAAACAGGCTGCCACAACTCTGTGGGATTGGTCAATTTTGCAATGAAGAATAAATTGTTTGAGCCTGGCCAAACTCCATTTATACACTAGATTATGTAAATAACTTAATTCTTCGCAGAGTCTCCGTTTTCGACTCTGCGCAAAAACAAGCTGTGATGCAAAGCAAAAAAGATAAACGATGAGCGTAAGAAGAGAGATACCAGCGTACGATGGCCTGTATTTCTTTTTTTCGCAGTGTCTCGCCTCGGACGCTGCGGCTTCCCTACTCCCTCCGCCCTTTTTGGTGTACTTCACCAACGGGCGAGATGAAATCAGCTAACAGATTAGCTTGTACTTATTAATTCCCCGCAGATTCTCGCCTCGGCCCCTAAGGCATGGTTTACAATTCGTAAATCCCCCTTAGCGTGCGTTTGCAGCGTGTGCTTTTCCCGCGTTGTGGCAAGCCGGGATTTATGCCTGTACACCGCGCAGCAGGGATAGAAGCGGAAAGCCCGCCAGGGGCTGAATTGGGCGGGGCGCGGACTTGCAGCGGATAGCCCGCAGCTGCCCAAAAAGAAATCGCGCCACGATGCACGAGCAACCCGGCGCCATCAAATTCTCCGCCGCGTGTTCGCCTCGGCACTCTGCGGCAAAGTGCGGATTCCCCTCCGCTGATGCTCGTTTACAGCGCGTACCGGGGTTCTTGTTAGTCCGGGAATTTGGTTGTGATTGTTGTTTGGGGTCACCTGATCGGCAACTTGGTTTTTTTAACCGGTAAGGTTATGTTTCGACCTACACGCACGCCGGGAAGGCGAACAGCGTGAACGGGGCGGCTCCTCCAATCACAGCAAGGATTACGGGATTGGCTGGAAGGCCGTTGCTTTACTACGCAGGAAGTTGCCGTTGGGCAGAGTTCAAAGAGTACGGGTGAAGTGACTGCCGGAGACGAACGTCTCAGCGCGTCTTCACCAGGAATTGCTCGAGATCTTTCAGTTGCAGTACGCCCTCGTAATAGGCTTTGCCAAAAATTACGGCGAAGACACCCATATCGTGGAGTTTTTTGATATCATCCACACCGCGTACACCGCCACTAGCCAACACCTGAAGTTCGGGAAAGCGCTCGCGGATTTCCTGATAGAACACAAAGGCCGGCCCCTCCATCACTCCGTCGCGCGAAATGTCGGTTGACTTGACATACTTCAGCCCGCGATCATAGAAATATCCAAGGTGATCAAACAGGTGGATCTCCGATTTTTTCTGCCATCCGCGGAATGCAATCTTTTTGGTATCGATGTCGGTAACATCCGCGCCCAGCGTGATTTTTTCGCGGCCATAGCTGACAATCCAGGAGGCAAACAACTCCGGGTCAGAAACGGCGATGCTGGATGCAGTAATGTAGTCAGCCCCCCGCTCAAAAGCCTGACTGATGTCTCCATCCTGGGTGATGCCGCCGGTAAAGTCGATTTTCAATTCGGTGTAGCCGGCAATGGCCTCTATAACGTGGTAGTTCTTGGGGCTTCCGCGCTCGGCACCGTCCAGATCAACCACATGCACCACCTCAATTCCATGGTCTTCGAAACGCCTGGCCAGATCAAGCGGATTTTCATCGTATGCTTTTTCGCTCGTGGGATCGCCCTTGCGCATTTTCACCACCTTGCCCTTGCGGATTGCAATAGATGGGATTACCTGTATCATAATTGAATTGTTAAGAAATTGCGAATCCTAAAAATACAATGCGGTTGCGAAATGTGATTGATTTTCGCGGCTTTAATTTGTGTACTTTCGATTTATCGAAAATTATATGGCTATGAAGCTCTTAAGCAAACGTTTGATTTCGCTGCTTAGCGGAATGTTCATTTGCGCGGCAGGGATTGGGCAGTTGTCCTACGTCAAGTTACCGGCCAACGTCAATCATCCGGGGCTGAAAGGCCGGGCCCCACTGATCGGGTTGGAAGGCAACGCGTTGCTGTTTCTTTCCAATTACTCTGATGACGGAAGCCCGAATCTGTTTTACTCCTCTAAAGGGACTACGGGTTGGAAGGATCCGGTGGCTTTGCCACGTCATCTCAACCAAAAGCTGAACTTCACCCCCGGTTTTGGGCTCAGTCCGGACGGGAAGCAGGTATTCGTTTCAAACAACCGATCCAGTGGTTTTGGAGGTTATGATCTGTACGTCAGTGACCTTCGGGGCGCCACGTGGGCAGAACTCCAAAACGTTGGGATGGCCATCAATTCCAAACTCAACGAAGCATGCCCCTCACTCACCCTGGACGGCAATACCCTGTTTTTTATGCGCTGCGCCCAAATCGATGCTGCGTCTGGCAAAGCGGATGGGTGCAAACTGTTTATGGCAAAACGGCGTACAGCAGACCTTTGGGAAACGGCTGTAGAACTACCAGCCTTTATCAACACGGGAAACTCCCAGACACCACGTATCCTTGGTGACAGTGAGACGCTGATTTTTTCTTCGGCTCTGTTTGGTGGCAAAGGGGGAATGGAGTGGTTATTGACGCGTTTTGATGGCAAAAACTGGTCGCCCCCGATTTTGCTCGACTTTGCCAACACCGAAGGAGATGATCAATACGGTAGTGCCACAGCTTTGGGGCGCTATTGGCTTTGCGACCGAGCTGTGAAGGGAGGGACAGAAATGGCGGAAATACTTTTCCCGCCATCCCTTAAACCGAAGGCCACGCTGAGGGTGGAAGGCCGCGTGGAGGGTGTATCCAATGGGTCTCCGCCCTATGTGTATGCCACCAATCTTGCCGCACCGCAGGTGTACCGCACCCGGCCCGCAGCAGACGGCACCTTTCGCCTGTTTTTACCCGAAGGAGCCCGCTATGATGTCTCCGTTGAGCCACTGCTCGACAGCTATACTTTTTTCTCTACACAGTACGATCTCACCACCGGCAAGATGCCAATTCTGGAGCGCATTGAAGCCCGACTGCTGCCCGTGGCCACAGGTGTTGAACTCGACCTGAAGGGCATCGCACTGGACGCCGCCGGACAGGTTTCCCCGCAATTGTCGCGCGAAGAGTTCCGCAGGCTGGAGCGCCTGCTCAAGGGCAATCGCGACAAGAAATTCGTTTTGGATGTTGAGCTGTATGGCTACCGGAGAGACAGTGTCGCCTCCGACCCAGATCTCACTGAAGTAGCAACCGACACAGCGCACGTCGTTCCGGCCGGCTCAAATCCACAAACATTCTACCACAACGATCGGTCTGTTGAACAGGGCCTGGAGGTGATCAACCTGCTTCTGGCAAGAGGGATTTCCGGCGATCAGGTAAAGTTGCGAGCACGCGCTGTTCCCGGGGAGGCCCGGCCCGCCCGTACCCGCTTCCGCCTCATCACTCAATAACTGCAAACGGAAGCACTACAAGGGTACGGGGAGGCCCGGCCCGCCCGTACCCGCTTCCGCCTCATCACTCAATAACTGCAAACGGAAGCACTACAACGGTC
>CANGUI010000150.1 GCA_947457025.1 Flammeovirgaceae bacterium
CGGTGCATCGTCTGGAATTGGTGAAGCATTGGTATATGCACTGGCGAGCCACGGTGCCCAACTCATACTGTCGGCCCGCAGAAAAGACGAGTTGGAACGTGTTAAGGGAAACTGCCCGCCAGATGTACAAGCGGGAATTAAAGTACTTCCGCTGGATCTTTCGCGTGGCGACACTCTCGCCCTGACGACAAAAGTTGCTATTCAACTGTTTGGCCGTATTGACGTACTCATCAACAACGGCGGGATCTCGCAGCGGAGTCTGGCTAAAGAAACCATCCTCGCCGTTGATCGCAGGCTGATGGAGGTGGACTATTTTGGTACGATTGCCTTGACCAAGTACCTGTTGCCACATTTCTACGAACAAAAATCTGGCCATGTAGTGACGATCAGCAGCGTCATGGGAATCATCGGCACACCCTATCGGTCGGGATATGCTGCGGCCAAACATGCCTTGCACGGATTCTTCGACTCACTGCGAGCCGAAGTATGGAAAGATTGTCCGACCATCTACATCACCCTTATCTGCCCGGGCTGGATTCGCACAAATGTAACCCTCAATGCCCTCACGGGCGACGGTACTGCACTGAATACGATGGATTCCACCACTAACGAAGGTATGTTCGCGGACGAACTGGCCAGACGCGCCTTGCATGCCATAGCCCGCAAAAAAGAGGAAGTGTACATCGGTGGTGCGAAAGAAGTGCTGGCGGTTTACCTGAAACGGTATCTGCCGGGGCTGTTCTCCCGCATCGTTCGCAAAGCAACCGTACGCTGAAAACTCCTGCATCTACCATTACCCGAAACACTCCTGAGCGAAGAAAAGGAGAGCGGCAATACGGCCGGTTTCGGGCTATAGGTTTTGTTCCCCATCCTGAATACATTTCATCCGTTTAGCATGGAGCACCTGTGGGAATTTCTGGTGGTCATTCTGGTTGGCTTTGGGGCTGCATTTCTCAATACCGTAGGGGGTGGCGGATCTTTATTCAGCGTGCCCATTCTCACGTTTCTGGGTTTACCGATTACGATCGCCAATGCCACCAGCCGCGTAGCCATTCTGTTTCAAAATGTTTTCGCTGTCTTTGGTTTTCGGAGCAAGGGTGTTGAACTGCCGTGGCCCTACAGTTTGTATCTCGGCATCGCCTCGCTGGGAGGAGGATTTCTGGGAGCGTGGCTGGCCAGCCGCATGAGCGACGAATCGTTCAAGCAACTGTTTGTGGTGGTCATGGTACTTTCCGTCATCATGATTGTGTGGGATCCGTTTCGCGCAAAAAACGGAGAACAACTCGGCCGAAGCCGCCAGATTGTTGGAGGCATGCTGTTCTTTTTTATCGGAATATACGGCGGACTCGTGCAGGCGGGAATCGGATTTCTGGTCATCGCTGTGCTGAGTGGAATCAATAACCTGAGCCTGGTGAAAAGCAATTATGTGAAAGTATTTGCCGCCATTGTGTACACCGGCATTTCTGTAGCCGTTTTTGCCTGGCAGGGGAAGATCCAGTGGCTCACCGGGGCGGTGTTGGCCATTGGCCATGCCTGGGGCGGATGGGTCGCCAGCCGCTGGAGCGTGAAGGCAGGCGAGCTTTGGATCAAGCGTGTGATGATTGTCTCCGTATTGGCGATGGCCGTTGTGCTCTGGCTTTCCTGAATGGAATGCCGTACAACCGACAACATCTGGTATTGCAGTCTTGCACCCAAAAACAACTCGCAACAAAAGAAACGGATCACTGCCTGACCGAAGGTGCCGAAAGAAAAACCGATACCTTCTTCCGTTATCTTTGTTTATGCGCATGATCAACTTGAAAAAAACATGGCCGATCGCAGTTGGCATCCTCCTGGCCGGAATGATGTCGTGCTCAAAAAAAGAGCCGGCCATGACTGCCGAAAGGTACAGACCGCGTTTCCATTTCACACCTCCCGCAAATTGGACCAATGATCCGAACGGTTTGGTGTTTTACGCAGGCGAGTACCACCTTTTTTATCAACATAATCCGCACGGCACTACCTGGGGCCACATGAGTTGGGGACATGCCGTAAGTACCGACTTGTTACACTGGGAACATTTGCCCATCGCAATCCGCGAGTACCCCGACCCCGCCACAGGCGACAGCACGATGGTTTTTTCGGGGACCGTAGTGGTGGACAACAACAGCAGCGGCCTCTGTACCGGGCCCGACTGCCTGGTAGCGATTTTCACCTCTCATGTTCATAAAGGCGGTGCAGGTTTGCGCCAGCACCAAAGCCTGGCCTTTAGCAACGACCGCGGCCGCACGTGGCAGTTGTACGACAAAAACCCAATCCTCGACATTCAACGAAAAGATTTTCGCGATCCAAAGGTATTCTGGCATGCCGCTACCAGCCGTTGGATCATGCTTGCCGTAGTTCCCGATCTTTTTAAAGTGCAGTTTTACGCATCTGCCAATCTGCGGGAATGGAACCTGCTTAGCGAATTTGGAAGTGCTGGCGACACCGCCCGGATTTGGGAGTGCCCGGATCTTTTTTCATTACCGGTAACCAATGAAGCCAGCACCTCAAAATGGGTGCTCTCGTTATCGGGCAGCCACCCGCAGGGGCCCACCTACGTGGGCATGCAATACTTCATAGGCGATTTTGATGGCACAACCTTCACGACCACGCAAACGCAACCACGTTATGTGGATTACGGCAAAGACTTTTACGCGGGCATCGTGTTCAACAACGTGGCCGATAAAAGCATCATGCTGGGGTGGGTGAACAACTGGGCGTACGCGAATGATATTCCTACGGGTAGCTGGCGCGGTGCCATGTCGCTGCCGCGGATGCTCTCGCTCGCCCAAACGCCGGAAGGTGTGCGATTAAAACAGGAGTTCTGGCCCATTCCAGACACCTTGAAAATGCCGATCGACTGGGAGGAAATCTTCTCCGGATCTTTCGGGTTGGAAGCCACGCTTGAAGACGGTGGCACTCTGGAGTTGTTCAAAGCCGAAACCCAAACCACCCAAATTCATTACGAAAATGGACAGCTTTCGCTGGATCGACTCAAATCCCAGCCGTTGCATTTCCATCCATTATTCTCCAGTCGAGAAACGGTTGATATCGCTGGCCGGCCGGCCGCCATTACCCTACAGGTTGTGGTCGATCAATCGATCATCGAAATACTCACTGCCGATGGGCTGTACGCCATCACCAACCAAGTCTTTCCCGAAACCAATGGCCGCATCGCCATCAACGCGAGAACGCGCATCGCAAAGAGCTGGCAGTGGCGGCAATAACGTAGAAAAACAAAAAAGCCTTTGATGTTCGTCAAAGGCTTTTTCAGTATTAATAAAGGGTGTGTACTACACTTTAATCTCCACATCAACGCCGCTCGGCAATTCCAGTTTCATCAACGCATCAACCGTTTTCGCGCTGTTGGAGTAAATATCTACCAGCCGCTTATATGTGCAGAGCTGAAATTGCTCGCGTGATTTCTTGTTTACGTGGGGCGATCGCAACACGGTAAACTTTTCCTTTTCCGTCGGAAGCGGAATGGGTCCGCTAACCACAGCGCCGGTAGATTTGACTGCACGTACAATCTTCTCGGAGGACTTGTCCACCAGGTTGTGATCGTACGATTTCAATTTGATTCGGATTTTCTGGTTCATGATCTAAACGTCTTTTAGATGTTATTTGGCAGCCACAGCGCCTTTTGTTTCTTCAATTACTTTATCGGCCAGGTTCTTTGGTACAGGTGCATAGTGCGAGAACGTGAGCGTTGCAGAAGCGCGGCCGGAAGTGATCGTTCGCAAATCGGTTACGTATCCGAACAGTTCCTTCAGCGGCACATCCGCCTTGATCACCTGGGCACCACCGCGCGTGTCCATACCTTTCATGATCCCGCGTCTGCGGTTCAGATCACCCGTTACAGAACCCGTATATTCATCCGGCGAGATAACCTCAACACCCATGATCGGCTCGAGCAGAATCGGAGCGCATTTCGCAGCCGCTTCCTTAAATCCAATCCGGGCCGCCAATTCAAACGACAGTGAGTCGGAGTCTACATCATGGTACGAACCGTGGAACAACCGCACCGTCATGGAGTCAATCGGATAACCGGCTAACGGTCCGTTCGACATGCTTTGATCGAACCCTTTCTGCACAGCCGGGATAAATTCGCGGGGGATAACACCACCTACGATGTCGTTTACAAATTCCAGACCCGGTTTGTCGTCCGGTCCCAGTTCGCGTGGGCCAAGCTCAAACACGATATCGGCAAACTTACCACGGCCACCAGTCTGTTTCTTATATACTTCCTTGTGCTCAACTGACTTCGTGAGCGATTCTTTGTAGGCTACCTGAGGCGGGCCCTGGTTGATTTCTACCTTAAATTCGCGACGCAGGCGGTCGATGATGATTTCCAGGTGCAACTCGCCCATCCCGCGCAAAATTGTCTGCCCCGTTTCATGATCTGTGTTCACCCGAAGTGTAGGATCTTCTTCCACCAATTTCGAGATCGCAATTCCTAGCTTATCGGCATCAGCCTGTTTCTTCGGTTCGATCGCGTAACCGATAACGGGCTCAGGGAAAATCATGGATTCCAACACCACTGGACGCTTCTCATCGCATAGCGTATCTCCAGTTTTAATGTCCTTAAAACCCACTACCGCACCAATATCTCCCGCCTGAAGGCGTTCAATCTGATTCTGCTTGTTGGCATGCATCTGGAACACGCGTGAGATGCGCTCTTTGTTGCCCGAGCGGGTATTCATGATGTATGAACCTGATTCCAGCACACCGGAATAGGCGCGCACGAAACACAGGCGGCCAACAAATGGGTCAGTTGCGATTTTGAAGGCGAGACCAACAAATGGCTCCGCCTCGTTAGGACGAATTTCTACCTCGCTTTCATCATCCGGATTAGTACCGAAGATAACATCTTTATCCAGCGGAGAGGGGAGCAACTCCATCACATAATCGAGCATGGTTTGCACCCCCTTATTTTTAAATGATGAGCCGCATACCATCGGAACAATCTTCATATCCACCACAGCCCGGCGAAGGGCATGGAGGATTTCCTGCTCCGTGATTGAATTGGGATCATCAAAAAACTTTTCGATCAGCGTCTCGTCATACTCGGCTACCGCTTCCAGCAGTTTCTCCCGGTATTCATAGGCCTCGTCTTTCATATCATCCGGAATAGGCACTACCTGATAGGTCATGCCCTTGTCTTCTTCGTTCCAGATGATGCCCCGGTTATTCACCAAGTCAACAACACCTTTAAAATTATCCTCGGCACCAATCGGCAACTGCAACGCTACGGCTTTGCTGCCTAACTTCTCCTTTACCTGTTTGCAAACGCCCAGAAAGTCGGCCCCGGACCGATCCATTTTATTTACGAAACCGATACGGGCAACTTTATAGTTGTCGGCCAGACGCCAGTTCGTTTCCGATTGAGGTTCTACCCCATCAACCGCGCTGAACAGAAAAACAAGGCCGTCCAACACGCGGAGTGAACGATTCACCTCTACGGTAAAGTCCACGTGGCCGGGGGTATCGATAATATTTACCTGGTATTTATTGTTCCGGTAATTCCAAAACACGGTGGTGGCGGCTGACGTGATGGTAATGCCGC
>CANGUI010000151.1 GCA_947457025.1 Flammeovirgaceae bacterium
CAGCAACACCGCGCCTACATTATCTTCTTCCAGGTTCAAAACCATGGCCTGCAGGCCGTTTGCAAATTGCAGCAACTCGCCAGCCTGAGCTTTGGTTAACCCATAAATTCGGGCGACACCATCGCCTACCGTTAACACGGTGCCTACCTCTTCCAGTTGGGCTTCTGTGCGGGCGTTGGATAGCTGTTCGCGTAAGATTGCGGATACTTCTTCGGGTCTTATTTCTGCCATACAGTTTCGTTCAAAAGTTCAATTTCAATTTTTACGGATTCAAAGTTCGCGTAGCTGGGGGTTCTCCTGTAGTTTCACTTTCAGGGCTCTGAGTTTATTTTTTATGGATGCATCAATCTGGCGATCGCCCACATTCAATACAAAACCGCCAATAAGGGTGTTGTCCACTTTTTCGTCTAGCTCAATGACGCTCTTTTCGGAAAGAATTTTTACCATGCGCTCAATCTCCTGACGCAGCCCGGTATTGAGGCCAACGGCGGTGGTAACCGATGCCTTCCCAATACCCTTGTAGTCGTTATAGGCCACATGAAACTCACTGGCAATAATCGGAAGCAGCGGCTCGCGGTATTTTCGGGTAAGGATTTCGATGAACGCCATGGTGAGCGGGTGCACGCGACCGCTGAACATCTTTTCCATCACCGCCTTTTTCTTTTCATGCCGGATGATCGGACTGCGGAGCATCAGCACAAAATCCTTGTTTTGCCCACAGATGCGTGCGAAGCCCTGCATATCTGAATGAACAGCCTCCAGCGCATTCTTTTCTATTGCCAGGCCCAACAGGGATTTCACATAACGCGACGCAACTCGTGCCGATGCCATCTCTTAATTCAGTTTAATATCTTTGATGTAGCCCTGGATCAGTTCTTTTTGAGCACCATCCGTAGACAGGTTTTTCTTAATCAGCTTTTCGGCAATCTCCAACGAAAACATGGCCACCTGTGACTTCACCTCGGTAAGCGCAGCCGCTTTCTCCGTTTGAATAACCGAGCGTGCGTCATCAATAATTTTATCAGCCGTCTTCTTGGCATCCTGCTGTGCCTGGTCATGGAGGCGTGAAGCGGCTTCACGTGCTTCTTTGAGAATTTTATCGCGCTCCTCCCGCGCCTCCTTCAGTAGCTTTTCGTTATCTGCTTTCAGCGAGGCCATTTCTAACTTGGCCCGCTCAGCCGAATCGAGTGCGGATTGGATAGATACCTCACGCTCTTTCAGCGACTGGAGAATCGGCTTCCACGCCAGCGCACCCAACAAAATCACCAAGACAACAAAAATAAAAAGCTGCCAGAGGATTAGGCCGGTTCCGGGGTTCAATAATTCCATATAATGCTAACTTTTTCTGCTTGAAGTAAATTTAAAAAGGGCCCCGGCCAAATGCCGGGGCGTCTTTTTTCAGGCTTGTCTGAACGAAATCAGCAGGCAAATTACCAGCGCGAAAAGCGCGGCCACCTCAATCAGGGCGGCAATGATCAACATTGCACCCTGGATTTTGCCAGATGCTTCCGGCTGACGGGCCATGCCCTCCATCGCTGAGCCACCAATGCGACCGATGCCAATGCCCGCGCCAATTGCTGCCAGGCCGGCACCGATTCCGGCACCCATGATTGCAAAGCTGATGTCCAACAATAATGATAACAACATACTACTATTTGGTTAAGTGAAACACACCGCTCATCAACCGATGGGCGGATATCTTAATGATGTTCATCATGGTGATCGGCTGTAGCCATCCCGATGTAAAGCGAAGAAAACAGTGTAAACACGTACGCCTGTATTCCCGCCACTAACAACTCAATCAAATTGATGAACAATACAATCAAACTCGAAACGAAACCCACCACTATGCTCTGAAAAATGAACGCGAGACAGATCAGGCTAAGCAACACAATGTGACCGGCAGTTATCGCCACGAACAACCGTACCGTTAGTGAAAATGGCTTCGTAAAAATACCAATGATTTCAACCGGGAGGATCACCACCCTCAAAAGCAGCGGAACCCCCGGAGTCCAGAAAATGTGCCCCCAGTAGGCTTTATTTCCCATCACATTCGTGATGATAAATGTAAGCGAAGCCAAGGTGAGGGTAACCGCGAAATTCCCGGTTAGATTGCCCGCACCCGGTAACAGCCCAAGCAGGTTTCCGAAAAGGATGAAAAAAAAGAGGGTGAGCATGTAAGGCAGGTAGCGCTCGTATTTTGCGCCTATATTAGGCTTTACAATTTCATCCCGCACAAAGATGACGATAGGCTCGATGAAGGCCTGGATTCCGTTTGGCGCCCGACCCGCATTCTTCTTGTAGCCGCGGGCAACCGCCATAAATACCACCACTAACAGGGTGGCGTTGATCAGCAGCATGGCGACGTTCTTCGTTATTGACAAATCTAATACCGCTTTGCCACTCTCTTCAAGATAGATATGGTTGTGCTCAAGTTTGTAGCCGTTGTACGGCACTAACTTATGCTCTTCATTGTAGAAGTGGCGCGAGGAAAATACCTCCACCCCACGCTCGTTCGTGTAGACAATCACCGGAAGGTACAGGGTGCCATAGTGGCCATCAAAAAAATGCCACACGTGGTCATCCATAACATGGTGCAAGATGATCTCACTAACGTTAAAAGACTCAGCCGATTCAGCATCAGCATCGCTGGCGGTCGCTGTTCGCGGAAATGCCGCCAAAACAAAAAAGAGAAGGCCAAAAATCTTTGAAAACAAACGAGAAAAGGCCTTTTTCATCCGGCTGCGGGGTCTTTTTAATCGAGTGCAAAACTATGAATTAAAGGCTCTGAAAAAAATCTTTTCGGAAAAAAGCCTTCAGTTATTGCCGATGGGTTCCGCGCTTAGCGCGCCCGCGTCCAATGGGTGGCCGCGCCCAGGTTTAATTGAAAAAACCAATAGTTAAAGTTATCCGCTGGGGCGCCACTAAACTGGGTAAATCGAGATTCCCAGGGGTACGCACCTTCTGATGAAATTCGGTATCCTATCCTAAATGATTCAAAGACGGAGTCGGACCGGTCTGCATTCTGCAGATCAATACCCAGACCGAACACAAAACCACCCGAAAAATGACCTAGCTGAACCGTGTTCCCGGGGCTTGCCAAAAGGCTATTTACGGTGGCCGTGGCGGTTGGTTTGGAGAGATACACGGAGGCATCTGTGGCCGATAATCCGACGTAGGGAAAGACTGCAAACCACGACTTTTTGTACACGTGAAGTCCGGTGATGAGATTGGTGGTTAGCGCAAGCCTGGCCAGTGCTGAGCCAGTCTCTTCACGCTGCCGGGTTTGATAGGACGCCAGCATTTCCACGCCCAGAAACAATCGGTTCCAACGATACTGCCCACCCAAGCCCCAGTTAACGTTTCCTCTCGGAATTCGTGGATAGCCGTTTTGCAGCAGGGTGCCGTTAAGGGCACTGGAGGCCCCTATGGCAAAGGCAGGAATTGTGGCGTAAACTGCGAACGTGCGGTTATGCTCTTTAGTGGGAGCTGGTTCGGTTTGTGCATGCAGAATCGGAGTCCACAACAATAACAAGAACCACATGATCGTATTATACACGTTTTGCATACAGACTCGTTTGGATATCTGAGATTGTGCTTATGCTCGCCTTATTACCGATATAATAAAAACAAGATCCCAAGACAATGGTTTACATGCAGCCTCTGAATCCGGCAGACCGAAAGTCCGCCTTCAACTTCGCATTGGTTTCGGGAATCTTAGCAGGCGGGGTATCGACATTAGCTCGGTTTGTTATGCGTTTGTTCAGGGACAGCACACACCGGTAAGATCAACATTTTACAGGCCTTTGTGTATGACCTTTTCCTTAGTCCCAGCGGGCGACAACAGGCAGTACGAAAAACATTTTCTCTTGCACTCTGGCCTTCGAACCGTTGCAGCATTCATGCGTGGTGATCAGGATTTGCGCCACAACACAGCCACCTCCACTGTGGTGGCCAGCACGTATCCCACCAAAAACACAAGCGCATTTATCCGTGCTTTCTCGGGGTTGTGCGCCAGAACCACCACCAACATTGCCAGGGAGAGCAGTAATTTCAGAGCAATAGTGGCAAGGTAGGCGGGCACAAAAAACTCAGGCTTTGTTTGGCGTATCTGCCGGAGGGCGCGTACCACCAGCCAGGTAAGTAAGGCAAGTAACCCAATAATCACCCCAGTCTCGAACATCAGCGAGGCAGTTGCCGATAGAGTTGGTACATCGCGCCGCCAAATGAGAAGAAGGTGAGCAGCAGCAGAAACACCGGAAAACGCAGCGCCAGTTTCTGATCAACCCAATGCCCGAGCCACGCACCGGCGCCAATGGTTAGCAGTAATTGCAACCCCAGGCTGCCATACCGCATGGTGCGGTCAGAGGGCTTTGGCTTCGTCGGGCCGGAAGCTTCGGGATGCATGGTCACCCATTTTGATATCTTTTACAGCTGCGCCCATTTTACATGATCCGTTAAAAACAGCCCCGGGTTCTACCACGAGTTTCCCCGTGCTGATGTCGCCTGTTATCTGAGCAGTGGCCTTCAGCACCAGTACATCGCTGATCTCGAGCTTTCCTTTTACTTCACCTTCAATATCAGCGTTCTGTGATACGATGTTACCTTCTACATGGCTGTTGGTTCCCAGCGCCACTTTCGATTTGGATTTCACATTGCCAATGACACGGCCTTCGATGCGTAAGTTTCCGTACGTTTCAATGTTTCCTTCGAGTAAAGTTCCCTTTCCGATTACATTACTGGAATTGCTGATTTCTTCTGCTGCGCGTTTTTGTTCTTTCGATGTGAGCATCTGTGATTCGTTTAAAAAGTTAAAAATTCTTCAGGGTTAAGCGAGTTTCCATTGTACCACAACTCAAAATGCAGGTGGGGGCCGCTGGTCATTTCGCCACTGTTGCCCACGATCGCAATGATCTCGCCGGCATTGATAAAATTACCAACTTTTTTTAATAATTCAGCATTGTGCTTGTAGACGGATATCAGATTACCGGCGTGTTGAACCGCCATAACATAGCCCGCGTCCTGCGTCCAGGAAGCTAATACCACGGTGCCATCGGCGATGCACTTCACCGGCTCATTGCTTTTAGCCACGATGTCAACGCCATAGTGGCCCTTTTTGATTTCATATCTGTCGGATACCAGCCCGTTGAGCGGGGTGAAGAAAAACGTTTTTTGCAATTCGTTATAGCGGGTCTGGGTAAACGTAACGTTGTTGAGATCGGATTGCTCAAACTCGCGGCGGAAGGCCGAATCCTGACCAGTCGGGTTGAGCCGCCCGACCTTCAGCGGTTTTGCACCATTGGAGAGCACTTGGGCATCTTCCAAAAGTCCGGCGGTTGTATCACCACTCAGGATGCGTTGAAAATTCCGGATGAACAAATCTTTGCGCTCCACCTCAAGCGCGAGAGAATCCATACGGGTAGCCAGCTGATACAACTGCTGGTTAGCTTCGCGTTGGGCGTGGCGAGGATCAAACCAGCGGGCCAAGAGCGACTGGGCAAGCAGCAGGCTTAGTGCGAATACCACCACAAAAACAAGCCCGGCCAAGACAAACAA
>CANGUI010000152.1 GCA_947457025.1 Flammeovirgaceae bacterium
ATCCAACTGCCCTCACCCGACGGTCTTGCCCAGGCGTTTCTGTTGGGTGAGGAGTTTATCGGAAATGATACTTCCTGCCTGGTTTTGGGCGATAACATCTTCTACGGCTACAACTTTTCGAAACAGTTGGAGGAGGCCGGAGACCTCAAGGCAGGGGCTACGGTTTTTGGATATTATGTAAGCGATCCTGAGCGGTACGGAGTGGTTGAGTTTGACCCACGCGGAAAAGTGATTTCAATTGAGGAAAAGCCGAAAATACCAAAGTCGAATTACGCCGTAACCGGATTGTATTTCTACGATAATACCGTGGTTGAGAAGGCAAAGAGCGTGAAACCCTCTGCACGGGGTGAGTTAGAGATTACCGATTTAAACCGTGTTTATCTTGACGAAGGGCAGCTTAACGTAAAGATTCTCGGGCGAGGTATGGCATGGTTAGACACAGGCACCCACCAGAGTTTACTTCAGGCATCTAATTTTGTTGAGTCCATCGAAGAACGCCAAGGCCTCAAGATTGCTTGCCTTGAGGAAATCGCCTTCCGAAAAGGGTACATTTCGAAAGCGGAATTATTGGAGTTGGCAAAGCCATTGTCGAAAAATCAATACGGACAGTATTTGGCTAAAGTAGCCGATGAAAAAGGGCCCGTATTTTAGCTTCGCCAAACAAAAGGAAAAAGTACGTAGGATAACGCGACAGCGATGGCGTCAATGGCCACGATCATGGCAAGACTGTCAAAGCTTACCGCGGCATCAAGTCCATCAATACAGTCTTTGGTTACCCGAATACTCAACGTTAGGATAGAGATGATGATCGGAAAGCTAAGGATGGCCATTAGAACACCACTGTTGTTTGCTTTACCAGCGATGGCGGACAGCAGCGATAATGAAGCCGCAAAACCCAAAGATGATAGTACGAGCGTAGCAACGAAAATCTGGATATTTTGAATAGGATTATCGATCAACAGCACAAAAAAGCCGGCGCCAGCAAATGTCAATAGCAGGATAAGCAGAAAGTTGTACAGGATTTTAGAGAGGATGATTTCTTCCGGCGGCACCAAAGAAAAAAAATAGTGATCACGGCCCTTGCGTTCCCCCAAAAAACTTTTTGCCCCCACGTTAATGGCAGAGAAAAGAATCATCATCCACAACAGTGTACTCCATGTGGCAGGCGAAAGGTTACGTCCCTGCACGCCCAGTGCCAGGTAGCAGATAAACGTGGTGGCAAAAAGATAGAGCACCAGGCCCGCAAGCGCCGCCTGCCGCCTGATTTCCAGCAGGACGTCCTTTAGAAAAAAATGAAACACCTTATTTGAAATCGCGCAGATAGTTATTGAATGCAAGCAGCAGCACTAAAAGGTACGAAGCCAAAAAACCAAATAAAGCCCCCAAAACGATCGTTTTTGGAAGGCTGTCGCTCGCCGGCTCACTAAATTCGGTAAAGCCATCTACCACCTCAAAATCCGGCAAAATATAGAGCTGGCGCTCCGTACTTTGGAGTTCGTTATAAATCTCGAAATCGCGATTATACACTTCAATGGGATTTGTCACGGCCCGGTCGCTGAGAATAACATTATTGGAACCTTGGCGGCTTTGCTCGGCCATACTTTTGTAGTTGCTGTAGATAACCACTTTCAAACTGTCCAGTTTTTTCGATTCCTGCTGCAACTTTTCCTTCCTGCTCAGCAGGTTTAGTTTGTTTATTTCGATTCGTTTTTTTATGTACTCGTTATTTCGAAAATAGTTCACCAAGGCATCTTGGATGGTTTTTACAATTGTCGGACTGTAGGTCTGAACCGTAATTTCAAAAGCATGCCCGTTTTCCACGGCAAGACGATCTACCACCTGTTCAATCATTTTTTCGTTCTTTTTATCGGTTTGCAGACTTTTAAGTTGCTCCCGTAGTATTTCCATATCTAGAAGTTCCTTTTCCGGAATAAACGGTATCGCTTGAAACTCTTTGATTTTCTTCGCAACTGAATCTGGTAAATTAAGTGTTCGCGCCAAGCCAGCGGCATCATCCTCTTCCGCCAACAGGTTGAGCTTACCCATGGAGCTTTCAATAATTCTTTTGTTTAGGTAGTTGGAGCTGAGTATCATCGAGGACTCGTAGAAATCCTTTTTCACGTAAGTGGCATATCCAAATGCAATCGCGGCACCTGCAATCGTTAACGAAATGAACAGTGCCTTGTTCGCCACGGGCGTTGCTCGCACCAGCGCGAGGAATCGAATGCAGCCGAGACCAATCCCTTTGAAGAAATCCCCGATTTTTGCAAATAATACGCCCAGATCAATTTCGTCAGAAGGGGTGGGCTTGGGTTGATTATCCATGAATAACGTGGTTAATTGCTTACTTTTGGGGCCGAAATTACGGATACTTCGTTCGATGTCAAATTCAAAGCGTGTTTTGGTAACAGGTGCGGCCGGCTTTATTGGGTTTCACTTGTCTAAGCGATTGCTCAAAGAGGGCTACCAGGTTACCGGAATTGATTCTCTGAATGATTACTATTCGGTGGAGTTGAAGCAGGCGCGCCTCAATCTTTTGCTGCACGAAACCGCATTTAAATTCAATAAAGTTTCGTTAGAAGATCGTGAGGCAATCGATCGTTTGTTTGAGGCTAACTCGTTCGACTTTGTCGTGAATCTCGCAGCTCAGGCGGGTGTGCGGTATTCCATTACCAATCCCCGAGCGTACTTGGATAGCAACCTCACCGGATTTCTAAACATTCTTGAGGCATGCCGTCAACATCCACCAAAGCATCTGGTATATGCCTCGTCAAGTTCCGTTTACGGGGCGAACCGGCAAATGCCTTTTTCTGAACAGCAAACCACTGACCATCCACTCGCCTTGTATGGGGCGACAAAGAAAGCTAATGAACTGATGGCGCATGCATATTCAAATTTATATGCGTTGCCGACCACGGGCCTTCGTTTTTTTACGGTTTACGGACCGTGGGGCCGGCCGGATATGGCATTATTTCTTTTCACAAAAGCCATTCTTGAGGGCAAACCAATTGACATTTTTAACAATGGCCAGATGAAGCGGGATTTCACTTACGTGGATGATATCGTGGAAAGCATCGTTCGCCTGATCCCTAAACCACCGCAACCGAATACCGCCTGGGATGGGTACCATCCCGACCCCTCGTGCAGCTTTGCTCCCTATAGTATCTTTAACATCGGAAACAATCAGCCGGTGGAGTTAATGCACGCAATAACTGCGTTGGAGAACAAGATTGGGAAAAAAGCGATAAAGAACTTTCTTCCGTTGCAGCAGGGTGATGTGGTCCAGACGTTTGCAAATGTAGATGCACTTGCGGCCTACGTCAATTTTAAACCGGCCACACCAATTGAAATCGGAATTGGTAATTTTGTGGCTTGGTATCGGGATTATTATAAGGTGAATTAACTTAATTTAATGAAAGAGAAAATTGGTATTATCGGCCTCGGATACGTCGGACTACCTCTTGCGGTAGAGTTTGGAAAGAAATTTGAAGTCATTGGTTTTGATATAAATGCTACCCGCATTGCGGAACTTTCCAGCGGAATAGACCGCACGCGTGAAGTTGAAACATCTGAACTCACCGCATCCACTGGTCTTACGTTCACCACGCGTGTGGATGAACTTAACAAGGCTAACATTTTTATTATAACGGTTCCAACCCCGATAGACGAGTTTAAGAAACCGGATTTGACGCCACTCATCAAAGCGAGCGAAACCGTAGGCAAGGTTTTGAAAAGAGGCGACATCGTTATCTACGAATCAACCGTTTACCCAGGTTGCACCGAGGAGGTTTGCGTACCCGTTCTTGAGAAGTTCAGTCAACTTCAATTTAATCTTGACTTTTTCTGTGGCTATTCGCCCGAGCGCATCAACCCGGGCGATAAGCTTCACCGGGTAACCGACATTAAGAAAGTGACCAGCGGTAGCAATCCGGAAATAGCCGATAGGGTAGATGCGCTTTATCAAACAATCATTAAAGCCGGCACGCACAAGGCGTCATCCATAAAAGTGGCAGAGGCGGCAAAAGTGATCGAGAACTCGCAACGGGATCTCAATATTGCATTTGTAAATGAATTAGCACTGATCTTTGATCGGATTGGTATCGACACGCATGAAGTATTAGAGGCTGCCGGAACAAAATGGAATTTCCTGCCCTTTAAACCAGGGTTGGTAGGCGGGCATTGCATAGGCGTGGATCCGTACTACCTCACACACAAAGCCGAAAGTTTGGGTTACAACCCTCAGGTCATTCTTTCCGGCAGGCGCATCAATGATAATATGGGCGTATACATCGCGAACACGGTGATTAAACTAATGACGCAAAACAAACACAAGATTCACGATGCAAACATTTTGGTGTTGGGGATTACGTTCAAAGAGAACTGTCCGGACATTCGAAACAGCCGGGTTGTTGATGTAATCTACGAGTTGAAAAGCTTTGGGGCCAACGTTGATGTATACGATCCCCATGCAGATCCGGAAGAAGTGAAACACGAATATGGTCTGTCGCTTAAGAAAGCGTTGGATGAAAAGTTCCATGCGGTAGTGATGGCTGTGGCCCATGAGGAATTCAAAACCCTTGATTGGGGCGCCTTCACCCTACCGAACACCGTCGTCTATGATGTGAAGGGAGTGCTTCCGCGTCAAAAGGTAACAGCGCGCTTGTAGAACGATAATAATGAAGGGGAAGATACTTGTAACGGGTGGTGCTGGGTATATAGGCGCACACACTGTGTTTGAGCTGTTTCAGGAAGGCTTTATACCGGTAATTCTTGACGACTTTTCTCGCAGTGACGATACACTTTTAATCGGGCTCACCAAACTAATGGGGAAGGATCCCTTAGTCTGTCGTGGGAATTGTGCCGATGCAGATTTCATAAAAGGCGTTTTTTCAGCGCACCAATTTGAAGGAGTCATGCACTTCGCTGCTTACAAAGCAGTTGGCGAGTCGGTGGAGAATCCGTTGCTCTATTATCGTAACAATATTGAATCGCTTACGTCATTATTAGAGGTAATGAATGCTAATCAGGTAAAGAACCTGATCTTCTCCTCCTCATGTACGGTGTATGGCCAACCCGAACAAGTACCGGTAACTGAGGATGCTCCTTTCAAACGGGCGGAGTCTCCCTATGGCGCAACAAAGCAAATGTGTGAACGTATTTTGGAAGATGTGTATCCGCTGGGTTTTCGTATCGTTTCACTGCGCTACTTTAATCCGATAGGGGCCCATCCGTCTGCATTGTTAGGCGAAATACCCATGGGACGCCCGAATAACTTGGTTCCTTTCATCACCCAAACAGCCATCGGCAAAAGGCCGAAGCTGGTGGTATTTGGAAATGACTATAACACACCCGATGGATCGAACGTTCGGGACTTTATTCATGTAGTAGACTTGGCTAAGGCCCACGTGAAAGCGCTTGAGCTGGTGAAAAAGCAGAAGGAGAATGCCTACTACGATGTTTTTAATCTTGGAACAGGTGTGGGGGTGTCTGTATTGGAATTGGTTAGAAGATTTCAAGAATTAACTGGAGTAAACCTGAATTGGGAGAT
>CANGUI010000153.1 GCA_947457025.1 Flammeovirgaceae bacterium
CCCGAAAAGCAAGAAGCTTTTCTCAGCAGCCGAATCCGGTATCACATTCTATTGAACAAGCAAGTCGAAAAATCAAAGGATATCTTCCATCTGAATTAGCATAACCGCGCAGGCTTCCTTCACCCTCTCCCGGATTGTGTTTCGTCAACGTTTTGTACGTTGTTCGTATAAAAGTACTGTTTTGCAGAGCTCCTACGGTGGAGTCCCAAAAGCAAATATCGACCTTCCCTGCAGGTTCTTGCCATTACATGTTTCTGCGGTACTGGCCGCCCACATCAAACAGGGCCCGTGTGATTTGACCCAGCGAACAAATCTTTGCGGTTTCCATCAGCTCGGTAAAAATATTTTGATTTTGGATGGCCGCCTGCTGCAGTTTTTCCAGGGCCGGACCGGCTGTTTCGGCCGTTTTCTGATGTAGTGAGCGAAGCATGCCGATCTGGTACTCTTTTTCCTCAGGGGTGGCGCGGATTACTTCCCGGGGAATAATTGTAGGGGATCCCTTCGAACTCAAAAATGTATTTACCCCAATGATGGGCAGCTCACCCGTATGTTTCAGGGTTTCATAATACAAACTCTCCTCCTGAATCTTGCCACGCTGGTACATCGTTTCCATGGCACCCAGCACGCCACCGCGTTCCGTAATCCGATCGAACTCGGCAAGTACAGCTTCTTCTACCAGATCGGTCAGCTCGTTGATGATAAATGAACCCTGCAGCGGATTTTCATTTTTTGTGAGCCCGAGTTCGCGGTTGATGATCAGTTGAATGGCCATTGCCCGGCGCACACTCTCTTCGGTGGGCGTGGTAATCGCCTCGTCGTACGCATTTGTGTGAAGGGAGTTGCAGTTATCATAAATGGCATACAACGCCTGCAGCGTCGTGCGGATGTCGTTAAAATCTATTTCCTGGGCGTGCAATGAGCGACCGGATGTCTGGATGTGGTATTTCAGCATCTGACTTCGGGCATCTGCCCCGTACTTCTCCCGCATGGCCTTGGCCCAGATTTTTCTGGCTACCCGCCCGATGACGGCGTATTCCGCATCAATGCCGTTACTGAAAAAGAAGGAGAGATTCGGCGCGAACGCATTGATGTCCATGCCGCGACTGAGGTAATACTCAACAAACGTGAATCCATTCGCGAGTGTGAAGGCTAACTGGGTGATGGGGTTAGCGCCAGCTTCCGCGATATGATAACCGGAAATGGATACCGAATAAAAATTCCGTACCCGCTGGTCAATGAAATATTGCTGCACATCACCCATCAGCCGCAGGGCAAACTCAGTGGAAAAAATACAGGTATTTTGCGCCTGGTCTTCCTTGAGGATGTCGGCCTGTACAGTGCCGCGCACCTGGCTGAGGGTATCGGATTTTATTTTTTGATAGACGTCTGCAGGAAGCACCTGGTCTCCCGTTACGCCCAAAAGTAGTAAGCCCAACCCGTTGTTTCCCGGAGGCAGGTCGCCCTGGTATGTCGGACGCGCTTTGTTTCTGAATATTGCCGCCAGTTGTGTTTCCACGTGTTGCGTAAGGCCGTTTTCACGAATGTAGATTTCACATTGCTGGTCGATAGCCGCATTCAGGAAAAACGCCAGCAGCATGGGCGCGGGGCCATTGATCGTCATCGATACGGATGTTTTCGGATCGCAGAGGTTGAAGCCGCTGTACAATTTTTTGGCGTCGTCCAGACAGCAGATGCTGACACCCGAGTTGCCGATCTTCCCGTAAATGTCGGGCCGGTAATCCGGATCGTTTCCATACAATGTAACGGAGTCGAAAGCGGTGGATAAACGCTTGGCCGGCATGGTCAGGCTCACGTAATGGAATCTGCGGTTGGTACGCTCTGGGCCTCCCTCGCCGGCAAACATCCTTGTGGGATCTTCGCCCTCGCGTTTAAACGGATAAATGCCGGCCGCATAGGGAAACTCGCCGGGAACGTTTTCCTGCAACAACCACTTCAAGGTGTCTCCCCAGCTTCGATAAGCGGGCAGCGCCACTTTTGGAATCTGAACATGCGATAGCGACTCGCTGTGTGTCTGAATGCCGATTTCTTTGTTGCGCACCTGGAATGTAAACTCCGGTGCGCGGTAGCGGGCGGCACGCGCTGGCCACTCATCCAGCAACTTACCGTTAAGGGGCGTAAGATTCAACTTCACCCGTTCATACTCGGCCCGAAGGGCCTTGACGATTGGGGCCTCCTGGGAAAGGGCGCGCAGCGTGGTCTCCATGGCATAAAGCGTATCGGCCACTTGCGCCTGCGACTCCGCCCATTGGTTGTAGTGCCGGATCTGATCGGCAATTTCGCTGAGATAGCGGGTGCGGTGTGGCGGAATGACAAAAACTTTCTCCGACATTTCGCGTGTAATCGTAAAGTTGGAGCGCAGCGGTGCACCGGTCTTGTCGGCCACCTTGTCAATCAGAAATTTGTAGAGTTGGTTAGTGCCCGGATCATTAAACTGCGAGGCGATGGTGCCAAACACGGGCATTTCCTCCGGGCTTTGGTTCCAAAGCTGGTGGTTGCGCTGGTACTGCTTTTTCACGTCCCGCAACGCATCGAGTGCCCCCCGTTTGTCAAACTTGTTGAGGGCAATCACATCGGCAAAGTCAAGCATGTCAATTTTCTCAAGCTGTGTGGCCGCCCCGTATTCGGGCGTCATCACATACAAAGAAACATTGCTGTGATCCAAAATTTCCGTATCGCTCTGGCCGATGCCAGAAGTTTCCAGCACGATCAGGTCAAAGCCGGCGGCCTTCAGAATCATCACGGCCTCTTTTACATATGCCGACAGCGCCAGATTACTTTGCCGTGTGGCGAGCGATCGCATGTACACGCGCGGGTTGTTGATGGCATTCATCCGGATGCGGTCGCCCAGCAGGGCTCCGCCTGTTTTTCGTTTGGAGGGATCTACCGAGATGAGGCCGATCGTTTTGTCGGGAAAGTCGAGTAAAAATCTTCGTACGATTTCATCTACGATAGACGACTTGCCGGCTCCACCCGTGCCGGTAATTCCCAAAACAGGTGTGGCCGCCTGTGCGGCCTTTGTTTTGATTTCCAGAAAACGGTCGGGGTGCTTGTCGGCATAGTTTTCCGCTGCCGAGATGAGTTGCGCAATCAGTTGATGGTTGCGTACCGTTAACGGTTCAGGGTTGGAGATTGTATCGCCTGTGGCGAAGTCACTCTGTCTGACGAGGTCGTTAATCATCCCCTGAAGTCCGAGCGCGCGTCCATCATCGGGCGAATAAATACGCGTGATGCCGTAGGCCATGAGCTCCCGGATTTCGTCTGGCAAAATAACGCCGCCGCCACCGCCAAAAATGCGAATGTGTGCGGCACCTGCCTCGCGCAGCAGATCATACATGTACTTGAAGTACTCCAGGTGGCCACCCTGGTAGCTGGTCATGGCAATGGCCTGGGCATCCTCCTGTATGGCGGTATTTACCACCTCCTGCACGCTGCGATCGTGGCCCAGGTCGATCACTTCACATCCCGTTGTCCGAATGCTTCAGTGCATGATGTTGATTGCCGCATCGTGGCCGTCAAACAGGCTCGCAGCTGTTACAATCCGGACTTTGTTTTTCGGCTGATAGGGGGCAGGAGCCAGGTGACCGGCCCCCGGTGCGGGCGTGTCTTGTTTCGGGTTGGAAACAACAGCAGTACTCATGAACGAGAGTGTTTTGTCGGGCTCAAAAATACGGATTCAGGCAGCGAAATGCTAACGAGCGGTAGGCTGCACCAAAGCCTGGTTGTTATCATAATCTACTACCTTCGATTCCGAAACAGCCCGGTATGATCTATCATGTAACCACTGGTAAGGAATGGGATACCCAAAAGGAGGCCCCGGATTTTGTCGCGGCGTCGCTACGAAATGAAGGATTTATCCATTGTAGTACACGCGAGCAGGTGGCAGGTGTTGTAGATCGGTATTTTCGTGACGCAGGCGATTTGGTGCTCCTTCACATCGATGAAGACCGGTTGACCAGCCCGTGTATGTTTGAGCCTTCCACGGGTGGTGAATTTTTTCCACACGTGTACGGTCCAATCAACAAGAACGCCGTTGTTTCGGTGCTGCCGTATTTCGACCGGTAGCGTGCAGATCCCAGAACTCTATTCCATAGTCAACGAGGATTTCATCTCCCGGCTGAATGTCTTTGTCTGCTTCCAGAAAGCACCGTACACCTTCCGTTACATAAATCGCATTATTCTCCGATCGTGACTTACCGGGCGTGCCAGCCGCATCATTGGCATAGCGGCCAAAAGTGAGTGTGGCGGGCAAGGCATCGATAGCCCAAAACCGATTTACGCGTATGAGGTAGGCATTGGTGCCATCTTCAGGAGCGGCATCTTTCCACTTTCTCAATCGACCCTTATATTCCGTAATGCGTTGACCTCTCTTGAAACTCCGTTTCGCAAAGAGACCCATCCCGGCTCCAGGCAGTCGGGAGGGTTTTACTTCAAGCCAGGTATTTGCGGGTTTCTTCATGATTACGGAAGCATGCAGCGTGTCAACTTGTTTCGTAGCGAACCATCAGTCGAGTGTGACGTGGTACACATCGGTCTGGTTACGGACAATGCTGCGGATCTGGAATCCGCCAGGTTGTGGAATTTCTTCCATGAGATCAAAAATTGAACATGTTTTTGGCAGCATTTCAAAAATGAGCAAAAACGAATATCGTCCATTGCGGGGAACCTGCGTCCAAAGTGGCGCATAGGTGATGTTGATGGCATGCAGCAACGCTGCGCGGGCTGGACTTTGCTGGTCGATGAGAAATGTAGTACGCCAGATCCGGATCAGCATATCTTTCCAGTGGTCGGGCACATGGCAATGTACGTAGATGAAGGCATCCTCGAGCCATTCGGTTTCGATTGCGGCCAGCACATCCACATCTACTTTGGGTGTTGTTTTAACTGGGGGTGGCGTGGTTTCAGTACTGCCCTTTGTAAAGATTACCGGATAGTAGGTTCCGCCGAAAAGTAGCATCTTGCCATCGAATTTTCCATGCGCAAGATACTCCGCTTTTGTCTTATATTGATTGGGCTCGGCGCCGTATTTCTGATCGCAACGGTAGCACCGGTTCATCGGTATCGGGTGCAGGACGAACAATTCTACCGGGAGATGCTAACCGGTATCCGGCCGCTGCCGGTAACCGAAACGGTAAACGGATTGCAGGCCGGTGCAGCCCGTGTCAGTCTTACACCACGTCAACGGACTGCCACTGCAGGGTACGGCAACCGGCGCGGAAAATTATTTCACCACATTGACGACTCCGTTTTTGTGCGGACGTTGCTGATTCGGAGCGGGCCGCAGCCAGTTGCCATCGTGGCTGCCGACTTGCTGATCATTCCACCTCTTGTACGTGCTGACTTGGAGGAGCGTCTTCCGGAAATCGGGTTCTCCATCGACCAGGTGTACCTTGGCGCCACCCACAGCCACAACAGCATCGGAAACTGGTCAAAGGGTATAACATCTTTTTTGTACGGTGCTTACTCCGA
>CANGUI010000154.1 GCA_947457025.1 Flammeovirgaceae bacterium
ACCCTGGTTTCGCTCAACGTACGACTTATTTACCGCGCAGGCCAGTGTATAGGTGTCAGGATCTTTTAGTTTTTCGAAGACATTCTTCACGTCATTGAAATCGCCCACGGCGAAGGCGCCACCCTGGTTGAGGAGATCCACCGCCTCCCGGAATTTCTGATAGGATCGGTTTCCGAAAAAAACCGGGATACCATAGCTGGCTGCTTCCAGGATGTTGTGCAAGCCACGCCCGAAGGCACCACCGACGTAGGCCCAGTTGCCATAGCGGTAAAGACGGGACAACAGTCCGATACGATCGACAATCAGTACCTGAAAGTCGGACAAATCGGGTAACGTCTCCGCCACTGAAAGCCGTACAGATTTGGCCAGCAGGGATTTTTCAATCCACCGCATAAGCCGGTCGTCCATTTCGTGGGGGGCAATGATGCATTTGATTTTTTGCTCGTTTAAAAAAGGAAGTAGCACGGCCATGTCCTGGTGCCAGCAACTGCCCACGACCAACAGCGGCTCATGGCTTTTGAATTGCCCGGCTATCGGTACGGGTGCCGCCTGCGCAGTGATTGCAACCACGCGATCAAACCGGGTGTCGCCCACGGCCCGGGCTGCACTAATCCCTATTTCTTGCAGCAAACCAACAGTCTCATCGTTCTGCGTAAAGAAAAAACGAATGGAGCGGAGGCCGCGGCGAAAGAGGGCCCCATACCACGTGAAAAATATCTGCTCGGGGCGGAGGATAGTGGAAATGGAAATGATGGGCACCTGATATTTGTTAAGCGCACGCAGGTAGTTGAGCCAGAATTCATACTTGACAAAAATCGCCAGTTCGGGCTGGAGGGTGCGCACAAAGCGCCGGGCATTGATGGGTGTGTCCCACGGCAGGTACGTCACCAAATCCACGCGGTCGTAGTCTTTGCGCACCTCGTAGCCGGACGGTGAGAAGAATGTGAGCGCGATGCGGTGGCCGGGAAACTCGCGCCTTAGTGCTTCAATCACGGGGCGGCCCTGCTCGAACTCACCGAGCGAGGCGCAATGCACCCAGATCCAGCGGCCGCCGCTCCGCGCCGTTGCCAGCTTCGACCAAAGATCGCGCCGTCCTTCGTGAAACAGCCGCGCCTTGCGGTTAAAAAAACCCGCGAGGCGGTAGGCGGCCTGCGCCAGGTAAATACCGAACGAATAGAACAACACGCACTGAAAGTTGTGGGCGAAGGTACGTGATTACACCGATTTGATTTATTCCGGGGCCACGTGAAACTGGTGTATCAGCTTTTTTCTTTGCGGAAATCAAAGTTGTAGGTCAGCGCCAGTTGCAGGGTGTGGTTGCGCTCGGCCCGGAACCCATCGTTTTTGATTACCGTCTGCAGCAAATAGCCGGCCTGTACCTGGCAATGTTTGTTGACCACGTAGCCGAGTGCGCCATACAGGCGGTTCTGATCGAGGTAGTTGGCACCGAAGTGGCGCCCGAATTGGATGAAAGGCTCATCGTACACGCTTGCAAAAACAACACCCGGTTCCATATTTTTTTTCGTGAGCGGCACGTTCACCAGAAACCGGTAACGGATGCGTTCTTTAAACAGGTAGCCATCGATCACCGGTGCAACGCCCACAGCGGTCACCACATTCTCCACCCACCGCTGTTCCAGCCGGAAACGGTGGTTGAAATAAAACCGGCCGGTGCGCTGGGTAAGCGTTACTGTCTGCCAGAGGCGGTGTTCATGAAACTTCATCGCTACCGGCTGCTCGCCGTAAGGCCATGTTACAATGTATCCGTAACCCACCGTGAACGTGATGTTGTCGGCTACCTTGTAATCAACCCCGATCCGCGTGAGCGACTGCTGCCACCTCGAAAAAACATCGGCACGGCGCCATTGATATTCGGTGTGCAAACTGAATTTATGTGTGAGGCGGTGATTGCCAAAGAACATCACCCAGCCGTGATCCTGATCGGAAATTTGCTTCTGGGCATTCAACGTCAGGCTGCCGAGTAACCAGGCACACACAACCATGTGTTTTTTCATGCGCCGGGGTTAGCTTGTGTACGACCATGCAAAACCTGAATGAACGCCAGGGCATACTCCTGCAGGTAAACCAGGTCGCTCGGTTCGGTGAGGTCGCGTTTGCGGAAGAACAGCAACTTATGGCGGTGACACTCGATGTGGATTTCCTCGCGGTTGGCCAGAAAGACCAGCACATCGGGCGTAAAAAATTTTTTCACCGACTCCGCGTCATGGCTGCGCAGATAGTATTTTTTAGAGAAATCCGGGTTACCGGGGAAGTCGATGTCTGCGCCCAGCAGCAGATCCGAGACTTTATTCCAAAGTCCTTCGGGCTCCAGCGCGAAAGCGGGTATCGGCAAATCCAGGTCCGATGCCATCAACACCGTGATCGACGTCTCGCGCTGCTCCTGCCGGACACCGTGCTGCAGGACAACATCCGCGATTTCGATTTTAGCCGATTCAGTGTACCGCGTCAGCACATTTTCTTCATACAAAATCTTACCACTGAGCTGAAAAGGAAAGTCTTTATATTTCAAACTGTTCTTCACCCGGTTGGGGTAAAACACAAACTCTTCGCGCTCGGCCTGGTCGCGCAACGCAACCTGGCGTGTGGTTAGTTTGATTTCAAGTTTTGATTCCACCTCCGGCGAGTACTTGCGCGCCGCCAGCGGGTGCTTGGAAAAGGGCTTGAACCGGTCGAAGCCCATCGTCATCACCGTGCCGCCCTGGTGCTGGTAATTTTCTTCGAAATGATGGAGCATCTCCATGAAGGTATGATCGATCATTTTCGACTCGGTGAAATCCAGTACCACCTTGCGCTGAGGTTTCACGGCATGCAATGCTTTTTTGAAGCCCAGCAGGTTCGAAAAAATCGCAGACTCTTTAAACTTGATGAAGTAAGTGTTGTTCTTTTCTTCAAATTCATAGTGGGCCTCGAATAAACTGCCGACGGGAACTCCGTTAAAGATGTGAAAAATAAATTTCATGGCAATGCCGGCGCCCACCCCGATCAGTAGATCGGTGGAAATGGTGACGATGATGGTAACCACGAAAATCACCAACTGTTCGGCCCCGATCTTATAGGTCTTGAAAAATTCGTTGGGAGAGGCCAGCCGGTAGCCCACGGCGATCAGCAGCGCCGCCAGCGCCGTGTTGGGAATCATCTCAATCACCGGAATGAACAACAACATGGCCACCAGCAGGAAAAAGCCATGGAAGAAATTCGCCCACCGGGTGTGGCCGCCAAAATTCACGTTGGCCGAACTGCGCGCCACCTCCGAGATCATCGGCAAACCACCCAGCATGCCCGACAGCGCATTGCCGGCCCCCACGGCCATCAGGTCTTTGTTGAAGTTCGACTCGCGCTTCCACGGATCCAGGCCGTCTATGGCTTTCACGGTGAGCAGCGATTCCAGGCTGTTGATGAACAGGAACATCAACACATACTTCCAAAATACCCAGGAGCCGATCGCGCCAAAGCTGACATTCCAGCCTACATTCGCCCAGAAGTCGCCAATCTTCGCCATGTCGAAGGCGGGTTCGGTGTGTTTGAAGTCCATGATCAGCGCCATGGGAATGGTGACCAGCAGCACCACCATGGGCGCAGGAATTTTTTTGACGAGCGGGCTTTTGATCAGCGGCATTCCAAAGATGATGAGCAGGCTCACGATGCCCACCAGTGTTACGCGCGGGTCGGCATGCATCAGCGAATGGGGAATGCGCTCGTACAGTTCGAGGGGCTCAAGGCCCTTCAACGTGGACGGGTCAATGCCCAGCAACACGTGGATTTGTTTGGAGAAGATGATCAAGCCGATGGCCGCCAGCATTCCGTGCACGGCTGAGTGCGGAAAAAAGTCGCTGAGCGACCCGAACTTCAGCACGCCAAAGATGATTTGGATCCCTGCGGCAACCACGATGGCGCCCAGCGCCAGATGCCACCCTTCGGTGCCGCCGCCCATTTCGGTAACTGCACCCGCGCAGATGGTAATTAATCCGGCGGCGGGCCCTTTGATGGTGAGGCGCGAGCCTGCAAACAAGCTCACAAACAAACCACCGATCATGGCCGTGAGCACCCCCATCGCGGGTGGAAATTCACTTGCTTTGGCTATTCCAAGACTGAGGGGCAGCGCGAGGAGAAACACCAAAAAGCCAGAGAGCGCATCCGCGCGCCAGTGTTTTTTCAGGCCTTCGAGGCCGTCGGCTGGGAGTTCGAGGGTCTTCATATCGCTACGCGTGGGGGTAAAAGTTTCGGTTTAGAGCCCGCTGCCCGGAATCGGTCACCGCTACGCCGCGCCTTTTTTCACATCCCCTGGTATGAAGATAATATAATCGCTACCTCCGGGTGACCACCAGCCGGAAAATCACTCCAAAACGCATTACGCAGGGTGGCTGCCACATGCCGCCATCCGGAAACGCCGAACAAAATACCTCAAACCACCAGTCTGCACTTTGTATGAAGCACGCCTCCGGATTTACCGAATCCGAAACCATAGACCACCTCCGGCACTACCTGCCTTCGCAGGCTCCGCTGAAGGATTTCATTCACCACAATACCCTCCATGCCTTTCAGCATCAGAAATTTTTTGAAGGCCTGCGGCAGGCGTCTGAAATTTTTGGATACCGCGTTTCCCTTTCCCTGGACGAGTACCGTCAGTTCTACCACCAGAAGAAAATCCGCGAAGAGGTGCTGAACCGCGTTCTTGAAGAAGCGCACAGTGCCGACTGGCAGGTCTGGAAAGAAAAACTCCTCCACGCCCACTACGGAAAACCGGCCGCGCCACGCATCGGTGCACTCCGCTCCCATTGGAAAAAACAATACCAGCTCGACATGGATTCGCTGGTACATCCCATTCTTTTCCGCACGCTGTGCAGCTACCTGGATCAAGGAATTTCCATGTGGCCATTCCCGGTATCGAACAAAGGATTTATCTCCTCGCTGCGCGATTTGGAAAAGAATTCCTTCGCCAGCCTGTTTAAGTCGAAAGAAGTGCGGCATCTTCTGTTGCACGCACACGTGAAACTCCCCGACTTGCTGCATAAACTTACGGGCGATGAAGCCTTGTATGCCCATTACCTGTTCGATCAGCAGTTTGCCCACCAGGGCTGGTCGGGCATGGTGGCGATGGTTGAAACACAGCCCGAATCGTTGCTGAGCCACCGCAAGATCACGCTCCACGACCTCATCTACTTTGACTGCCTGCTGGAATTGGATGTGTTGTACACCTACTTGGGCGATACGTGGAAACCGCTGCAGGCCGCACTGAAAGGCCCGCTACAACCGCTCTTCGATCCGGTGCCTGCCACCGAGCGGCACGAGGTGTTGCGCTGCTGGCAGGAAGCTTTCGAGTGGAGCTACTACGATCAGGTGCTGGCCGGCGTGCAGCAACAACGCCCGCAAAACCGTACTCCTGAAAACAAAAGTTTTCAGGCTCTTTTTTGCATTGACGACCGCGAATGCTCTTTCCGGCGCTATGTTGAAAAG
>CANGUI010000155.1 GCA_947457025.1 Flammeovirgaceae bacterium
CAAGTTGCTTTTCGAGATGGGCAATGACGGTGAGCCAACCTGGAAAAAACTGGAGGTGATTGAGAGACGCGCAAGTATTCAGTTTCACTTCATACGCGGTCAAGAAAGCACCAATTATTACCCAACGATCTCACACGAAGGGAAGAAGGTCGAGTTACCGACCAATCAGGCGTATCTCGTCTGCAAGGATCCGGCCTGGCTGGTAATCGGGGGAAAACTCTATGGATTTGATACTCATGTGGATGGGCGCAAGCTTCAGCCCTTTCTGCAAAAGAAGTTTGTTGTTATACCGAAAAACCTGGAGGAAACATACTACAACCGTTTTGTGGCTCCGCTCATTGCCTCATTTGATGCCGTTGAAGTAAAAGGATTTGAAATCAACAAGAGCCACTATGAGCCACAGCCGCTACTGTCGCTAAGTGAGCTGCAGACGACCACTTACGCCGATAGCCCCGATCTTTTTGGAAACAAGCCAGTGGGTGCTCGCCACGATGATGAAAGTGGAAAGATATTTTTTGACCTGTCGTTCAAGTACGGGAAGCACCGCTTCCGGGGAGATGTACACATGCCGGTTAGCGTTACCATCGAAAAAAAAGGAGGCGATTACATTTTTCACCGGGTGAAACGCAATATTGAAACGGAAAAGAAGTTTCAGCACACGTTGAACAAGCTGGGCCTGCCGCTCAAAAACTTCCGCTGTTCAGTGGAAAAGGCGCAGGCGTTCAGTTGGCTAAACGAAAACCGGGTTAACCTCCTCAACCTCGGTTTTGAAGTCAGCCAGCCGGAAAATCACGCAAAAAAATACTTTGTCGGCAAGGCTGTCTTCGAGCTGGAAGTCAGGGAAAACATCGACTGGTTTGACATCCATGCCAAGATCCGTTTTGGGGATTATGAAATTTCATTTAAGGAGCTGCGTAAACTTATTCTGAAGCGGAAGGTGGAATTTAAATTGCCCAACGGAGAGATTGCCATTATCCCCGATTCGTGGCTGGTGAAGTACGGTGATCTCTTCGCGTTAAGCGAGACTTACGGGGATGCCGAAAAACCGGTATTGAGAAAACACCACCTCAATCTGCTGCAGGAACTGGAAGATGGTAGTCTCGCTAAAGTACAGATCAGCGAAAAATTACGCAGGCTTACCGACTTTGAGGGTATCAAAGACTATCCCGCTCCGAGGGGATTTCACGGCACCCTGCGCCCCTATCAAAAGGCCGGATATAACTGGATGCGTTTTTTGAACGAGTTTCATCTGGGTGGCTGCCTGGCAGATGATATGGGTCTTGGAAAAACCGTGCAAACACTTGCCCTGCTGTTGGCTGAAAAAGAAAAAGATAAAAATGGCACCTCGCTGCTGGTGATGCCCACCTCCCTGATTTATAACTGGGAGATGGAGGCCCGAAAGTTTACCCCCGATCTGAACGTGCTGACCTACACTGGCACGCTGCGTAACAAAGACGTGAGCCGCTTTGCCAATTACGATGTGGTGCTTACCTCCTACGGTATCGTTCGGCTGGATATCGAGATTCTTCAGAAGTTTTTTTTCCATTATGTGATTCTGGACGAGTCGCAGGTCATCAAAAATCCGACGTCAAATATTACGCATGCGGTGATGGAACTCCAGGCACGCTATCGGCTCACCCTCACCGGCACGCCCCTGGAGAATACCACGATGGATTTGTGGAGCCAGATGACATTCATCAATCCCGGCATACTCGGTGGAGCTACATTCTTCCGGAATGAATATCAGGTGCCCATCGAAAAGAAAGGGGATGAAAACAAAGCCAAAAAGCTGAACGCAGTCATCAAGCCCTTTATTCTGCGTCGGCTCAAGTCGCAGGTCGCCCGCGAACTCCCCGAGAAGGTAGAAAACATTCACTATGCGGACATGTCGGCCGAGCAGGAGACCAAATACGAGGAAACCAAGAACTTCTATCGCCACAAAATTCTGGAGAAGATCGATCAGGAGGGGTTGGGCAATTCGCGCATGATGCTTCTCGAAGGTCTTACCAAGTTGCGGCAGATTTCTAACCACCCGCGCATGATTGATCCGGACTACAAGGGAGACAGTGGAAAACTGGAGGATGTGGGCTATATGCTCGAGAGCGCGCTGGCGGAAAATCATAAGCTGCTTATCTTCAGCCAGTTTGTAAAGCACCTTGACATTGTGAGGGAAATGCTGCATCGGAAAAAGATTGCCTTCGCCTATCTGGATGGGTCGAGTAACGACCGCAAAGACCAGGTAGAGAAATTCAATAAAGATCCGAACCTCAAAGTATTTCTGATTTCGATCAAAGCGGGTGGCCTCGGGTTGAATCTAACGGAGGCAGATTATGTGTTTTTACTAGATCCGTGGTGGAACCCGGCGGTGGAGGCGCAGGCCATAGACCGGGCACATCGTATCGGGCAAACCAAGCAGGTGTTTATTTATAAGTTCATCACCCGGAACACCGTGGAGGAAAAGATTCTGCAGCTACAGAAGAACAAACTGAAATTATCAGACACACTCATTCAAAACGAAGAGAGTGTGGTCAAGTCGCTGACGCGCGAAGACATTCTGATGCTGATGCAATAAGCCCCGCCACGGCTTGCAGCAGGTAATCACCCTTGAGCATCGCCCCACTCCGCCCGGGTCTTTTTCCACCGCTTGTGCGACCAAAGCCACTCTGCGGGCCGCGCCCGCACGGCTTTTTCCGTTTCCTGAATGTATCGATTGATTACCACATGCGAATCTTTTGCATACGGAGGTTGTGCCAACGGAAGAAACTCCATCTCATAATACCCTCGATTAATTTTCCGGATGGCAGCGTATAAAACGGGGTACTGCGTCTGGATGGCCAGTTGGTTGATGCCCTGAAAAAAGGCCGTATCCTGATGCAGAAAAGGAGCCCAGAAGCGCTTGTCATGAAGATGGCCTGGAAACTGATCGGCAACGATGGCGATGCCGCGAAAAACATCCTTCCTTTTCATGGCCTCTCGGGCTACAACCTGCCGCCGCACCGGATAAGCCCCAAAGCGACTCCGCCCGTAGTTGGTCAGCCGATCGAAAAAAGCATTTGGCTGGGCCTGGTACACATAGTCGAAAGGAAGCTGTACCTGCAAAACCGCAGCCGCGATGAGCCATTCCCAGTTGAACTGATGCGATGCCAACACCATTACCGGCACCTTGTTGCGAGCCAGTTGGTGTACCACTTCCGGGTTGCGAAACACCATTCGCCGCCGCAGTTCTGCCGGGCTCATGGTTTGGAGTTTCAGTGTTTCAACACTGAAGTTTGCCAGGTTCCGGAAAAATTCCTTTTCGATCCGGGCCCGCGCCGGACGGTCCAGTTCGGGAAGTGCCCGCTCCAGATTGGCATGCACCACTTTACGGCGATAGCCGATGATATAGTAGCTCACCACAAACAATCCGTCAGCGATCAGATACAAAACGCGTAGCGGTAATCGCGATAAGAGTTTCAAAAACCACATGGTTTCAAAAATAGGGTTTTAATTAGTTTTGTGAGCCGGTCATAGCATCCGGAAAACATGAAGGACAAAGTGGTTATAATTACAGGCGGCAGTAGCGGGATCGGTCGGGCCCTGGCCTTCGCGTTTGGCACCCGCGGCTCAAAAGTACTTATCACCGGGCGCCGCGAGGAGGAATTGACAAAAACCCGGTACGAGTTGGAGGCGGCGGGAGTTACCGTGGCCACCCTGGTGGCGGATGCGGCGAATGAAAGTGATAACCGGCGTATGGCTGAAGAGGCGGTTATCCGTTTTGGGCGCATTGATATACTGATTGCAAATGCCGGCATTTCTATGCGGGCACTATTTGAGGATGTAGATATTGCCGTTATCCGGCAGGTCATGGAAATCAATTTTTTTGGTGTGGTATATGCCACGCACTATTGCTTACCGGAGATCAAAAGAAACGGGGGCTCCATAGTAGGCATCTCGTCTATTGCCGGTTACCGCGGACTGCCGGCACGCAGCGGCTATACGGCTTCCAAATTTGCGCTGAATGGCTTCTTAGAAACACTCCGAACGGAGTATCTGAAAGAAAACGTACATGTGCTCACCGCATGCCCTGGCTTTACGGCCAGCAACATTCGCACGCGCGCCCTGACCAAAGACGGCACTGCCCAAGGGGCCTCCTCGCTGGACGAGGGGAGTGTAATGACCGCCGAAGCCGTGGCCGGATATATCTACAAAGCCGTTGTCAGACGTAAGCGGCAGATCATCCTCACCACCGAAGGGCAGATGGCGGTTTTTCTAAACAAGTGGTGGCCCTGGCTGGCCGATCGGCTCGTCTATAATGCCCTGAAAAAGGAACCTAACTCGCCGCTCAAGTAAGTTTATGTTTTCGTCATCAACACGAGCTTGGCCTTGTCAGCCTTGACGATGTTTCTGAAAAACTCAACGAGTTCGGGGTACGTTTCCGACGGAAATTCGCCGTCCAGCATCTTCACTTTACGGACGTAAACAAGCTTACCGGCATCCATGAGGTAGGAATTTTCGTAGCTACCGAAACGAGATTCAACCTTCGTAGGTGGTGGCAAGAATTCGGGGTACAACCCTTCCGGGAATGAAAAGTGTATGCTGTCGATCTTTTCGTAGGCATTTCTGCGCACTACGTTGCTCGTTCGTTTTTCCATTGTTTCCGGCGCTTCCGTTATCCGGTTCATCAGGTTCGGTTGGAAAAAGAGGCGTTTACCGGTAACGGATGCATAGCGATCCAGTTGCAGGTCGATCTTGACCTCAGCCCTGGCAACTTTGCCACCCTTATTTCGAATCTCAAACGACTTCACATCAAATATGGGGATCTGGGTATTGTTGAGCACCCATTTCTTTTGTTCCTCGTAGTTTTCGTGCATCACCTGATGCAGGCCCTGCACTTCGTACTGCAACCCCTGGTACCGCGTAATGACGGAAGCGGTGGCGTTTCCTTTTGCATCAAGTGTTACTTGCGCAGCGCGTATCTGGCGGTTGTCGGACAGATAATAGCGTGGTGTTTTTACGATCGCTGCGCCTTCGTTCGTAATCCAAAGAGCCTTCCGGTTAGATGTAAATGAGCCCAGGTATCCAAAAGGATTCGTCTGGCTGGTACATTCAAGCCACAGTGTATCCTTCCCATTGGGCACGGCTGCGATGGCGTGATTAAACTGGGTACTCGGGAAGTCTTCCTGTAATTGCGTGAAGTCCTCGCCGGCACTGATCAGCACATAGTTTGCTGGTATGCCGATGTGGCCCAGCATGCTGACCATGTAATTGCTCAGTGCTTTGCAGTCGCCATAACCGGTTTGGTCTACTACTCCCACATCAAACGACTGGAAGCCACCGATCCCCAGTTGAATGCTGACATAGCGGGTTTTATTCTGCATGTACTCGTACACCGCTTTCACTTTTTCTTCGCGCGTGGTAAGCGGGGCTGTGATTTTCCGGAGGTGCTCGATAGTCGCTGCCGGCACTCCGTTGCGGCCAGCATTCAGCGACA
>CANGUI010000156.1 GCA_947457025.1 Flammeovirgaceae bacterium
TGCTTAGCGAGCCCAGGAAGGTGGTCATCGTGACGCACTTTAAGCCCGATGCCGACGCGCTGGGCTCATCGCTGGGCCTGGCTGGCTATCTGCGCAAGAAAGGTCATTGGGTGCAGGTGATCACACCAAGCGATTACCCTGATTTTCTGGCCTGGATGCCCGGAAACGACCAGGTGCATGCAGTGGTTCGCGAGGACGCCCGGCAATTACAGGTTGCGCAAGACTATCTGCTCGGTGCCGATGTGATCTGCTGCCTCGATTTTTCAGCCCTCAGCCGGATCAACAGCCTCGGCGAAACAGTCCGTATGGCGCGTGGCCGCAAAGTCTTGATCGATCATCACCTCGAACCTGAACATTTTGCCGATATCGAGTTTTGGGATGTTACTTCTGCCTCCACTGCAGGGCTGGTGTTTGAGTTGATTCACGAGAGTGGAGAAACCGGCCTCATCGATGACGCGATTGCCACCTGCCTGTACGCAGGGCTGATGACCGATACCGGAGGCTTTCGCCATAACAATACCACAGGGCGCGAGTTTCTGATTGCCTCACGGCTGGTGGAACGGGGCGCTGTACCGCATCGCATCGCGAAAGAAATTTATGATACCAACTCGCTGGAGCGGCTCCGGCTAACGGGTTACGTGCTGAGCCAAAAACTCACCGTGCTTCCGGAGTACCGCACCGCCTACATGCTCCTGACTGCCGATGAGCTGACGCACTTTGGCGCCCAGACGGGGGATACCGAAGGGCTGGTGAATTACGGGCTGTCGATCCGCGGCGTGCGGCTCTCGGTGCTGATGTATGATCGCCGCGAGGAAATCAAACTCTCGTTTCGCTCGCTGGGAGGTTTTTCTGTTAACACCTTTGCCCGCCGCCATTTCAACGGGGGTGGGCATCACAATGCATCCGGGGGAACTACACGGCTAAGTCTCGCTGAAACGCTGCAGCATTTCCTTTCCATCCTGCCGCTATATCAACAAGAATTAAATGAAAACCAATAAATCAATTACTTACAAACCAATTCAATGAAAAAAACTACTGTGGTGTTGCTGGCGATGGCGTTGCTGGTGGCGTGTTCAAAAGAAAAGGAAACTCCGAAGGGCTACAAGTTTACGGTGGCCCGGAAGGGCTCCGGTGAAGTTGCGCAGGCAGGCCAATTTCTGTATGCCGAGTTTGTGCTGCGCGATGGGAAAGATTCCGTGTGGATGGATACGAAGAAGGAAAACCGCCCGGCTCTTTTTGTCGTCAACGACACCTCCGCACGGCAATACGAAGAGGGTATCGAGGAGATGTTCCGGATGGCACGCAAAGGGGATTCGCTCGTGATGAAACTGGATGCCAAGACCCTGTTCGAAAAAACATACCGTCAGGGGGTGCCCCCGGGTGTTGATCCAAAAAGTACGTTTACCTTTATCATGAATGTGAAAGATGTGCTCGACACCGCCCGCGCGAATGTGTTGCGCGATTCGTTGAACACCATCGCTACGAAACGATTTGAAGAACGGCGTAAGGCCCAACTCACCACCGATATGGAAGCCATTGACGGATACCTTGCTTCCCGAAACATCACGGCGCAGCGCGATTCCTCCGGACTACGTTATGTGATCACCAAAGCCGGAAAGGGTGCCCGCCCCACGATGAGCAGCACCATTTCGGTTAAGTACAAAGGATCACTGCTGTCGACCGGCGAAGTTTTTGATCAATCGGAGGCCCCCTTGGAGTACCCGCTTGCCAATTTCATCCCCGGATGGCAGATCGGGTTTCAGTTATTGGAAAAAGGCACTGTGGCTACGTTGTATATTCCCTCAGGCCTGGCTTATGGCGAGCAAGGGCAGCCCGGCGCAATACCTCCGAACGCCATTTTGGTATTTGATGTTGAACTGATCGATATTAAGTAAAGTATGAAACACATCGTTTTGCTATTTTTTGTGATCTTTTTTGTGGGTTGTTCGCAGCCGGTGGACATCGTTACCGCGGAAGAGCAGTTGCTACTGGATATTGAAGCGATCGACAAGTACCTGGCCGATAATAAAATCACAGCCGTTTCGCATTCGTCCGGCTTACGGTACGTGGTAACCCAGGCCGGCACCGGGGGCAAACCGAACTTCACCAATACCGTCACCGTAACGTACGCCGGGCGCCTGCTCGCCAATGGAACGGTTTTCGATGAGCGCAAGACTCCCATCAGTTTTCCACTAAACACATTAATACAGGGTTGGCAAATTGCGTTTCCGTTGTTGAACAAGGGCAGCAAGGCCACGCTCTACATCCCGTCAGGCTTGGGTTATGGTGCCCTCGGCTCGGGCACCACCATCCCACCAAATTCCAACCTGATCTTCGATGTAGAACTGATTGATTTCCGGTGATGCGTTCGATCGTCTCAGTATTTCTGGTGGCGATTCTGGCCGGGTTTACGGGTTGCCTTCCGGATCCGGAAAAGGTGTGTACCAAGACAGTAGATACCGCCCCGCTGGGTATTCCACCGGCTTTGCTGGATCGGGACGTCGCTGCGATCGACCTTTTTCTGACAACCAACAAGATCATCGCGGTGAAGGATCCGCAGGGCGTGCGCTATACGGTAACTGAACAGGGTAGCGGCAGCGACACGCCCTGTCTCGAAAGTCGGATCCGGGTGGTATATACCGGCAAGTTGATGACCACCGGGGCCATCTTCGATGCAGCAGCAGCACCGGTTGAGTTTTCTCTTTTGGGATTGATCCCAGGCTGGCAAATTGCGTTCCCGAAACTTACACGTGGGTCAAAAGCCACGTTATACATCCCTTCCGTATTGGCTTACGGCGCGCAGGCCGTGGGAAAAATTCCGGCCAATTCGAATCTTATTTTCGAAGTGGAGTTGATTGGTTTCTGATGCTTTCGTTTTGTCTGGCCACCAACAACGAGCATAAGTTGGCTGAGCTCCGGGCGAAGCTGGGAGATCGGTTTCGGCTGGTATCTCTGGCCGAGATTGGCTGCCGGGAAGAACTTCCGGAGACGATGGACACGCTTCCCGGCAATTCACGCCAGAAAGCTGAGTATGTTTTTACCGGTTATGGAATTGCGTGTGTGGCTGACGATTCCGGCCTCGAGATAGCAGCTTTGGGGGGCGCCCCGGGTGTCCACTCGGCCTATTATGCCGGACCGCAGCGTGATGCGGCTGAAAACATGCGGCGTGTGTTGAAAGAAATGGGTGCCACGCAAAATCGTGCAGCCCGTTTCAGAACGGTGCTAACTTGGGCTTCCGCTGGTGGCACCGTACAGTTTGAGGGGATTTTAGAGGGCACAATGGCTCATGAACCGCGCGGCGCGAATGGCTTTGGCTATGACCCGATATTTGTGCCACACGGATATACCCGCACACCCGCCGAACTCACGATATCGGAAAAAAATTCAATCAGCCACCGGGCGCTGGCTGTTCAAAAATTTGTCAACTTCCTATCTTCGGGCATTTAAATCATGCGTACCCCCATTACGGTTGGCATCACCGGCGGCAGCGGATCCGGAAAAACTTTTTTTCTGCAGGGGCTTTCTTCCCGCTTGTCAACACTTCAGATCTGTCTGATCTCGCAGGACCATTACTACAAACCCCGCGATCAGCAGCCAATTGATGAAAATGGCGTCAAAAACTTTGACTTGCCCCAATCGATCGATCGGGATGCTTTTCTGCACGACCTGATGCTGCTGAAGGCCGGACAGGATATTCACCGGAAGGAATACGTGTTTAATAACCCCGATGTTGAACCAAAACTGCTCACATTTAGGGCGGCTCCAGTAATTGTAGTCGAAGGACTTTTCGTTCAGTATTTTCCTGAAATTGAAAAGGAATTAGATCTGCGCCTCTTCATTGAAGCCAAAGACCATGTTAAACTGGGCCGCCGGATCAAGCGCGACCAAATCGAGCGAGGATATGACCTGGACGATGTGCTCTACCGCTATCAACATCACGTAATGCCAGTTTTTGAGGCCCTGATTGAGCCGCTCAAGCATAAAGCCGATCTCGTGGTGCCCAATAACAGCCGCATTGACCGGGCACTCGATGTCGTCACCACATTTCTGCTTCGCGCAACCGAACCGAGTCGATTTGGAAATCAGAGCTGAATACATATCTTTGCCTGACTTAGACGTGTGAAAAATCAATCTTCTTATCGTTTTCTCATGCTCATCGCCGGTATTCTGGTGGCCAGTGGCATTTTGTTGTCGCAGGTGCTGTTCCATCAGGCGGAGGTTGTAGACAATGACGCCAAGGCAGCCAGCGAACAATCTACTTCCCAGCCTGGCGCTACTGTGCAGGATGCCCCGACGCTTGCCAATCATTCTGTATCGGTTGAGTTGGGCTCATCCGTGGATGCTGTTGTGGAGCAGGTATTTGAAGAGCCACAGGTCGAGGCCTATTTCCAGGCGGTAGCGGATGTCTCCCTTGATTTCTTCAAGACGCTGCTGAGAACGCTGATCGCGGCCAACGCCCCGTAGTTTCCAACCTGTATCGTCCGTTCTCCGGCCGGCCGCCCGATTTGGCGGCAGTTGAATTTCATTGTAACATAATTCCAATCTGATAACATAGTGTATATGCGTAATAAAGGAGTAGTAGTCGTTCTTACAGTCATCATTACGGCGCTTTGCCTGTACTACCTGTCGTTCACATTTGTGTCGCGCCGGGTGCAGCAGGATGCCATTGACCAGGCCACCGATAAAGTCACAGGCGACGTTGATCTGGCGCGAAAGCAACAATACCTGGATTCGTTGTGGAATAAGCCGGTATATAATTTGTTTGGAGCTGAGTATACCTACAAAGACGTAAAAGAAAATGAGCTTAGCCTCGGGCTAGACCTGCAGGGGGGCATGCACGTTGTGTTGGAGGTATCACCGGCAGATATCATCCGTGGCCTGAGTGGCAACAACCAGGATCCGGGGTTTGTTGAGGCCCTGAAGGTGGCCCGCGAAAAGCAGAAGGTCAGCCAGGCGAACTTTGTAAATTTATTTGCTGAAGCTTACGCGGAAAAAAATCCGGGTGGCCTACTCGCCCCCTTGTTCGCTTCAGCCTCGAATAAAGAACGCGTCAGTCTGTCGGACGACGATGCGAAGGTGATTAAATTTCTAAATGAAGAGGTGGAGGATGCCATCGACAGGTCGTTCACGATTTTGAAAACCCGCATCGACCAGTTTGGTACCTCGCAACCCAACATCCAGCGCTTGCAGGGAACCGGCCGCATTCAGATTGAAATTCCGGGGGCCGACAACCCGCAGCGGGTGCGCAAGTTATTGCAAGGAGTAGCCCGTTTGGAGTTCTGGGACGTGGTAGAAAGTAACGACCCGCAACTCTCGCAAGCCATGTTTGCCGTCAACCAAATGTTGATGAATGAAAAGAAGTTGCAAGAACCTGCTACCAGCGCCGCCGCCACCGCGAACCTGGCTGACACAGCAAAGACCGAACTTGAAAAGCAGCTTTCGCAAGCTGCGTCCGACA
>CANGUI010000157.1 GCA_947457025.1 Flammeovirgaceae bacterium
AAAAATAGCAGTTTTATTTCATACCCGTTTTTTCAGAACAAACCCCTCAAGCAACGTGTTACTGCCCATATGAAATCATCGTCTTCACTGAGCGTTTCCATCACACTGGATTATTGCTGGTGTATATTGTGTTTTCCACCCTTCCCTTTCATTTTGGGATCATAATTGCGCTTTTTCTCATTACTTCGGGCAGTTTGTTATGGATGGTTTACCGAATCCTCACCGACACCAGTACACCTGTGGAAAAAACATTTGACGAATACTTTTACGAGGACGTAAACATTAAACGAGAGCGGGAGCAGTAAAGACAATTGCTCATCCCCCTCGCTTTTTCAAGAAACGCTGATTTTGTCCAGAGATCAGCGGATATCAGGCAGCAAAGTGCAGCTGCGGGTTGAGATTCATTCGAATCTGCTCATCAATCTCCAGGAAAAAGCAATCGTTCGTTAACGTAATCTCATCTTTTTTCTGAAGTTGCTTCAACACAGGCTCGTAGAATTCCATTTCCACATCACGGCCTTTGAGGGGCAACAGCTTTTGAGCCAGATCCATTACGTCACTACGCCGCAAACTTTGCCGGAACTTGTAATCTACGTACGTTGCCAAGTCCGACAGAATTCTGTCAAGCAAAGCGCTGCGATGCTGACTTAACACGCTGCGGATCTGAAAGATTTGAATGTTGAGGTCACGGGCCCGGATCAACCGGGTACCGACCAAACGAGACTTGATTACTTTCATAATTTAACTATCTAAATATTAGTACATAACAAATTTGTAACTCGATTAAATACTAAAATATTTAGCAAACATACAGATCGTTTACCGGATGGCAAGCACCTGACTAACTATTTTTTTGCATTGTGCTAATCCGTCAACTTTTGGCGCTTAATAACCTCTGCAGGTGCTCTTTCCAGCGCCCGAAGATATCCTGGTAACGGGCAGCTAAATCGGGGGAAACACGGTCCGTTCCAAGTTTCCTCAGGCTAAGGAACGCCTCCTCCCAGGACAGCAATCCGGCTCCGATACCTGCCCCACGGGCAGCTCCTGCCGCACCATCGGTTTCATACCGCTCAAGGGGTACCTGAAGGCAATTCACGAAAGCTTCCCGGAATACCGGGCTGAGAAACATGTTTGCATGCCCCACCCGAATCACCGTAGGATGTAGACCCATGGATTGAAGAATGTCAAAGCCGTACGCCATAGCAAAGACAATTCCCTCCTGCGAGGCGCGGGCAATGTGGGCACGCCCATGCCGGTTCAAATCAATACCTGTTAGATGGGCACCAATTAATTGATTGCTAAAGAGGCGTTCGGCGCCATTGCCAAACGGGTAAGCCAGCAGCCCATCTGCCCCTACGGCCACAGTTGCCGCAAGGGCGTTGAGTTCCGGATATGCAACCCTACCCAAAAGTCGCTTATACCAACTGTTGAAAATCCCCGTACCATTGATGCACAGGAGCACACCGTTCCTTGGGTGATTAACCGCATCATTTACGTGGACGAAGGTATTTACACGCGATTGCTCATCTGCCACCGGTTGGTTCGTAACGGCGTAAATAACTCCGGACGTTCCTGCCGTGGCGGCCACCTCGCCCGGCTGCAGCACATGCAAGGCAAAGGCGTTGTTGGGTTGGTCGCCCGCCCGATAAGAAACCGGTATGCACGGCTTCAAGCCAAGTTCAGCAGCAATAGCCGGACGAAGGCCTCCCTGCCTGGAAAATGTTGCTACTTGATTGGGTAGCAAATCGGGGCTAATACCAAGATCTTGCAGTAATCTGTACGCGGGTTCAGCTTTCTTGTAATCCCACAAAATCCCCTCCGAGAGTCCGGCAGCCGTAGTGGAAACTTCACCCGTAAGTTGCAGGGCGATGTAATCACCTGGTAACATGGCCTTGGCAGCTCTGGCAAATACCTCGGGCTCATGCTGCTTTACCCAGGCCAGTTTGGAAGCTGTAAAATTGCCGGGGGCGTTGAGATAATGAGACAGGCAATATACGGGGCCGAGTTTTCGAAGAGCATCCTCACCGATAGCAACGGCGCGGGAATCGCACCAGATGATAGCGGGGCGCACAACCCGGTGGTGTCTGTCGAGCAGCACCAGGCCATGCATCTGATAGGCGATGCCTATTGCAGCCACTTCATGGCCATCAATGCCAGCGGAAACCAACGCCTTGCGCAGGGCTATTTGCACAAGCCTCCACCATAAGTCCGGATGCTGCTCGGCCCAGCCCGGTTGGAGCGAAATGATTTCCATTTCTGCTTCGGGTTCCTGGGCCTGCCCAACAATACGGCCAGTCGCCGTTTCCATCAGAGCTACTTTGATGGATGAACTTCCCACGTCAATACCGATCAAGAAACTCACGTCACTCCAGTTTAATCGGTGGAAGATGGCAAAACTTCGTCAAACAACCGCGTTGAATGTGGTACTTGGTACCGCTTGCGCTCGATAATCGCGATTCCGGAATATTCGGCTAATGTTTCGAATTAGCCGCTGGCATGTCGAAAAAATTACTCCTCTGGGAGTCTGGCGCCGGGCACCGGTATGGCTACCGATTCAAGCTGTAATCAGGTGGATTTTTCCGTTCACCAGGACTTCCAACGGCTCACCCGATTCCAGTTTTATTTGTGTGCCGGTACGGCTGATGATGGCGCGAATGACCCGGTTTCGGAATTCCAACCGGAATGAGTAAGACGTCCAACGATCCGGAATGTAGGGTCGAAAACTCAGCTTCCCGTCAGTGACACGCATGCCTCCAAAGCCTTTCACCACGCTCATCCACGTGCCGGCCATGGAAGTGATGTGGCACCCATCTTCCGTGTCGTTGTTGTAGTCATCCAGATCCAGACGAGACGTGCGAAGGTACATCTCATACGCCTTTTGCTGGTACCCGAGGCGGGAGGCAAGAATTACATGTACACACGGTGAAAGCGAAGACTCGTGCACCGTCATTGGCTCATAAAAATCGAAATTCCGTTTCAGCGTGTCGAGGTCGAAACGATCTTCGAGGAAATACATGCCCTGGAGCACATCGGCCTGCTTGATGAAGCAGGAGCGCAGAATCCGATCCCACGACCACTTCTGGTTCAGGGGCCGATCCTCGGGCCGCAGGTTATTTACCGTGAGCAACTCTTTATCCAAAAATCCATCCTGCTGCAGGAATACGCCGCGCGTTTTGTCTTCTGGATAGTACATCCTGAGCCGGATGTCTGCCCAGCGAGCGGTTTCTTCGGCCTCCCGGAAGGAGGTCTTTTGAACGATCTCCTCATAGCGGATGCTGTGCTGTTGCTTCACAAAATCAAGTACCGACTGGGTGAACTCCAGCGTCCACACCGCCATCACATTTGTGTACCAGTTGTTGTTCACATTATTCTCGTACTCGTTCGGTCCGGTTACACCCAGCATGACATATTTTTGTTTGTCTGCCGACCAGTTGATGCGCTGCGACCAGAACCGGGAAATGCCAATCAGCACTTCCAGTCCAAACTCCGGCAGGTAGCGGTCGTCACCCGTGTAGCGCACATAGTCAAAAATCGCATAGGCAATGGCGCCGTTGCGATGGATCTCCTCGAAGGTAATTTCCCATTCGTTGTGACATTCCTCGCCATTCATCGTTACCATCGGATACAATGCAGCTCCCTGTGTGAAGCCCAGCTTGGCAGCATTTTCAATGGCGCGCTGCAAATGCTTATACCGGTAAACCAGCAGGTTACGGGCCACTTTGGGATTGGCGGTAGAAAGAAAAAACGGCAAGCAGTAAGCTTCCGTGTCCCAGTACGTACTGCCTCCATATTTCTCGCCCGTGAAACCCTTGGGGCCAATATTCAGGCGTTCATCTTCGCCCGTATAGGTTTGTGTTAACTGAAAAATATTGAATCGGATACCTTGTTGCGCGGCCACATCACCCTCGATTGTGATGTCGCACTCTTCCCATTTTTTCGCCCATACTGCCTCGTGCTTTTTGCGAAGTGCCTCATATCCGGTGGCTGTGGCATTAGCCAATTTGGTGCGGCAAAGGTTGACGAGGAATTCCTTTGGATGGTTTTCGGAGGACAACACTGCCCCATATTTATGGATGACCAGCTCAGCGCCTTGGGTCACCTCCACCTGCACAACATTATCTGCATACTTTTCGCGGCTATTGGTCGACACGCGGCCGCGAACGGACTCGCCGCCAACGTGAAGGGTATACTCCATGCCCGTGCAGACATGAAAGAAAGTTTTTTTGGTTTGCGCTGAAACGATGGCCCAGCCAGGTTGCGATTCGTGATAGACGGGATCCCAGAATTTTTCCTGGTAGTTGGAGTCTTTGTTTTCCACATCGGCATCTACGGGCAGGGTGATCGTGAAATGGGCGGTGAAATCCAGCGGTTTGAGGGTGTAGGAAATGGCGCCTAGTTCACCATCGGCCATTGAGCAAAAACGCTCTGCCTGAACCTCCAGCGTACGGCCGTCGGGCAAGTGAGCGATGAATGAGCGCAGCAGCAGTCCGCGTTTCATATCCAGCGTTCGCCGGAAACGTTCCACGCGGCAGTGCGCCAGATCCAACTCAAAATTTCCAATCTGAATCCAGATGCCGATCCAGGAGGGCGCGTTCAACACCTTGGCGAAATACTCGGGGTATCCATTTTTCCACCAGCCTACGCGCGTTTTGTCGGGATAGTACACCCCCGCCACGTAGCTGCCCTGATGGGTATCCCCGCTGTAGAACTCTTCAAAGTTTGCGCGTTGACCCATGCGGCCGTTGCCGAGGCTGAAGACACTTTCGGAAATCCGATTGTGATCGGGGTGAAATCCCTCCTCGACTATTTGCCATTCATGATGTTGGAGATAATTCTTCATAGCGTCTCTACACGTTCTGTTTGTCTTTTTTTGGTTTTCCTCAGATCAACTGAATTTCGGCCGCCGGAAAATCAGCGGTTCGTTTTACAATCCGATGGGCTTTGCCAACCTGGGCGGCGTCCCCCACCCCTACACACTTCATTCCTGCCGCCAGCGCGGCTTCCACGCCGGCTTCCGCATCTTCAAAAACCACACAGCTTTCGGGCGGCACGTTCATTTGCTTTGCGGCCTGCAAAAAAATCTCGGGATGCGGCTTGGAATGGGTAATCATGGTGCCGTCCACATAGCCGTCAAACTGGTCTTCGATCTGGAGATTTCGCAACACCATCCGCGCATTTTTGCTGCTTGATGCCAACCCTACCTTCAACCCATCCCGCCGCAGCTGCTGCAACAAATTTTTTACGCCTGGGAAAATCTCTTCCGGCCGGATGGCCCGGATATCCTCAACAAACCAATTGTTCTTTCGGGTTGCCAGCGTTTCCTTCTCGGTGTCAGAAAGCGAGCGCCCACCGATTTCGAGTATGATCTCCAGCGAGCGCATCCGGCTCACCCCTTTCAGCCGTTCATTGTCATGTTCC
>CANGUI010000158.1 GCA_947457025.1 Flammeovirgaceae bacterium
ACCAGTTGTTCCTGGGGCGACAGGCTGGTTTTCGCCAAGGCTTCAAAGCCTGATTTTTTCTTCTCGCTCATGCGTGATAGGTAATCTGACGGATTTCCGGTTCCTGTTTGCGAAGTTCGACAACAAAAGCCTGATCTGGAAGTAAGGACTCGATTTTCTCCGGCCATTCGACCAGGCAGTAATTTCCAGAGGAGAGGTATTCTTCCAGGCCGATATCCAAGGCTTCGCCCGCATGTTTGAGGCGATAGCAATCGACATGGTACACAACACCACCGGCGGCCCGTGGGTAGACATTGATGATGGAAAACGTGGGGCTTGATGTTGGGGATGTTACACCCAAGGCAGCACAGATGTGCTTGATCAGCGTAGTTTTACCGCTGCCGAGATCGCCCTTGAACAACCAAACCCGGTGCGGACCGGCGGCGGCCAGCAGCGTGTGCGCAAACGTCGGCAACTCGCGGAGGTGGACGGAAAAGACAGCCTCAGGCATTAGGGTTCTTTGAACTCATGAATACCAGGGGGATGATCATCTCTTCGAGGCTGACGCCACCGTGCTGAAAGGTATCCTTGTAGAAATTGACGTAGTAGTTGTAGTTGTTCGGATAGGCAAAGAACTGGTCTTCCATAGCGAATACGTAGGCGGTGGAAACGTTAGGCTTGGGGAGAAAAAACCGTTCGGGCCGGGTTGCCACCATCACTTTATCGCCATCAAAGCCGAGGTTTTTACCCTGCTTGAAGCGCAGATTGGTATTCACGCTTTTGTCACCGATGATTTTCACCGGGCGCTTTACCCGTATGGTGCCGTGGTCTGTTGTAACCGCCAGCCGGTGTCCTTTTTCTGCAACTTTACGAATGATGTCGAACAGCGGTGAGTGTTCGAACCAAGATTTGGTAATGGAGCGGTAGGCGGCTTCATCCGGTGCCAGCTCCCGGATCATGGCCATGTCGGTACGGGCGTGCGACAGCATGTCTACGAAATTATAGACGATCACATTCAGATCGTTTTTATAGAGATTGGCTAAAGTATCGGCCAAGCCGCGGCCATCTTCCAGTTTTTTGATCTTAATGTAATGGTGGCGAATGGAGAGGTTGTTTCTGCGAATTTGTTTTTCGAGTAACTCAGCCTCAAAATTGTTCTTGCCTTCGTCCTGGTCTTCGCCCACCCACCAGTCCGGGAATGAACGCTGAATGTCGGACGGGAGCAGGCCGCTGAAAATGGCATTGCGGGCATAGGCCGTGGTGGTGGGCAGGATAGAGTAATACGTTTCTTCGCGATCGATGGTAAAGTAATCGTCAAAAATGGGTTCGAGTACTTTCCACTGATCAAAGCGGAGGTTATCGATCAGGAGTAAAAACAATGACTTCCCGGATTGGATTTCCGGGAAGATTTTTTTCTTCATCACCTGATGGCTGAGCAGGGGTTTATCGGCATTCGGGTTATTGAGCCAGTCTTCGTAGCGCTTACGCACGAAACGACAAAAATTCAGGTTGGCTTCTACCTGTTGGGTCTCCAGCACTTCAGCCATTTCGCTGTCGGCCCGGTCGAGCTGCAGATCCCAATGGACCAGCTTTTTGTACAGGTCAGCCCATTCCTCGTGGTTCATCTCATCGAGGAAAGCCATGCTGATTTTGCGAAATTCCTGCTGATAGCTTTGGTTGGTTTTTTCAGTCACCAGCCGTCGGTTATCCAGGATTTTTTTCACGGCAAGCAGGATCTGACTCGGGTTAATGGGTTTAATGAGGTAGTCGTCAATTTTAGCTCCGATCGCCTCTTCCATGATGTGCTCTTCCTCGTTTTTGGTGATCATGACAACCGGAAGGTTGGGCTTGCTGTTTTTGATCAGATTTAAGGCTTCGAGACCTGACATGCCGGGCATGTGTTCATCAAGAAAAACAACATCAAAGTGGCGCGCTTCGCTCAACTCCACCGCCTCGGCCGCGTTGTTTACGGGTACAATATCGTACCCCCGTTGTTGCAGGAAGAGGATGTGCGGCTTCAACAGATCAATCTCATCATCGGCCCATAAAATGGTATATCTTTGCATGGCTAAAATATGTCACAAGTTACGAGTATTCTCCGGGCCACCACGTGAATAAGAGGAAAATCATCAACGATCCTGTATACGGATTCATCACGATTGACCATCCGCTGATTTTCGATGTTATCCAACATCCTTTCTTTCAACGTTTACGCCACATTCGCCAGCTGGGCCTGACCGACATGGTTTACCCGGGCGCTTTGCATACGCGCTTTCACCATGCCCTTGGGGCCATGCATCTGATGACAAACGCCCTGACAATTCTGGCCGGAAAAGGGATCGATATTACCCCAGAAGAACGGGAGGCAACTCTCGTGGCGATCCTGTTACACGACATCGGTCACGGGCCTTTTTCCCATACGCTCGAGGAGACGTTGCTGCCCGACGTACACCACGAAAGTCTGTCGTACCTGATGATGCGCCGCCTGAACGAAGATTTTGGGGGAGCACTCACGCTGGCGCTGAAGATTTTTCGCAATAGTTACGAACGGCGTTTTTTTCATGATCTTGTGAGCAGCCAGCTTGACATGGATCGGCTGGATTATCTGCGGCGGGATTGCTTCTTTACGGGAGTGATGGAAGGAGCTGTTGGTGTGGATCGGTTGATCAACATGCTTCACGTCTGCGATGACGAGATCGTGGTTGAGGAAAAAGGGATTTACAGTGTTGAAAATTTTTTGCAAGCCCGCCGGCTGATGTACTGGCAGGTGTACCTGCACAAAACGGCTGTGAGTGCCGAACGAATGCTGGTCAACATCATCAAGCGGGCGCAGAGCCTCAGCCGGGCCGGCGAGGTATTGCCTGCCAGCGACAGCCTGAGCTATTTTCTGCGCCATGCAGTGGCCCTGCCAGAATTTCAAGAAGACCAAACTACGTTGAACCATTTCGGCCGGCTAGACGACCACGACATCTGGGGTGCCGTAAAATGGTGGCGTAGTCATCCGGATGAAATTTTGAGTCGCTTATGCGGCCAGTTGCTGGAACGCCGGCTGTTTCAAATCCAACTTTCTACGCGCCCAATCAGCAAAACTTTTCTGGAAGACATCCGGCAAGCCATCACACGTGATGTACAAGTATTGAAAGCCGATGCCTTTTACTTTCTTTCACACGGCGTGCTGACCAACGAAGCTTACGTTACAGAAAAAAAGCCCATCCGGATTCTGTTAAAATCCGGCGAAGTGAAAGAAGTATCAGCCGCCAGTGAATTGGCCAATATTCAGGCACTGAGCAAAATCGTACGCAAAAACTTCGTATGCTGGCCTAAACATGTATCTTTGACTGATTAGCCGACCAAAGGTCGTAGGACGATATGCAGTTTACGATACAACAGATTGCTGCTCTTTTACACGGCGAGGTGCGGGGAAATGGCTCCGAACCAATTACTATGCTGGCCAAAATCCAGGACGCCCGCAAAGGTCAGATTTCGTTTCTCTCCAACCCCAAGTATGAGCCCTTCATCTACACAACGCAGGCTAGCGCGGTGATCGTAAAAAACGATTTTGTACCGCGCCGCGACATCACCACCAGCCTGATTCTGGTAGACGACCCATACCTGAGTTTCACGGTGCTGTTGGAAGAATACCATAAACTCATCAATTACCAGAAAAATGGGGTAGAACAACCCAGCTATCTGGGAGAAGGCTGTACCATTGGCGAACACATTTACCGGGGCGCTTTTTCGTATATAGGCAACAAGGTAACGATCGGCACCAATGTCAAGATCTATCCGCATGCCTACATTGGAGATGGCGTGACGATCGGAGAAAATACGATCATTCACGCCAACGTAAAAATATATGCAGGTACTCAGATCGGCAAGAACTGTGAACTCCATTCGGGTTCGGTAATTGGCAGTGCCGGGTTTGGATTTGCGCCCCAGCCCGACGGTACTTATAAAACCATCCCCCAGCTTGGCACAGTAATCATTAAGGATAACGTAAGCATTGGCGCTAATTCCGTTTTAGATTGCGCCACCTTGTTTGGTGATGCGACCGTTATACACGAAGGCGCAAAGCTTGACAACCTGATCCAGATTGCCCACAACGTGGAAGTTGGCAGGAACACGGTTATTGCGGCCCAATCTGGAATATCTGGATCCTCCAAAATCGGTGATAATTGCGTGCTGGCCGGGCAAGTAGGCATTGCGGGTCATCTCACGATCGCCAATGATACCAAAATTGGCGCCCAGGCGGGTATCTCCAAATCCATTTCGGAAGCGGGCCAGCGCCTGATTGGCTACCCAGCGATAGATGTGAAAGCCTATTTCCGCTCATACGCTGTTTTTAAGCGTCTCCCTGACGTGATCGATCGATTGCGAGACCTGGAGAAACAGGTGGGTATTGAGCCAGATGGACCGGTAAACATCACCACCCCGGGGGAGTAAATTGGTTTATGTGGCGCCAGCCATTAAATTTGTTGACTTTTTCCTGATCCATGCTTAGCTACAAACAGCAAACCATCCAGAAATCGGTCACGATCTCGGGTGTCGGGCTTCACACGGGTGTTCAAACAAACATGACCTTTCTTCCGGCGAAGGCCAATCACGGCATCAAATTCCAACGTGTGGACCTGCCAGGTTCACCGATCATTGATGCCGACTGCGATAATGTGGTTGATGTTTCCCGAGGTACAACTATCGAACAGAGTGGCGCACGGGTAAGTACCATTGAACACACCCTGGCTGCACTGGTAGGTCTGGAAGTTGATAACGCCCTCATTCAGCTTGATGGCCCCGAGGCGCCCATCATGGATGGCAGTTCCATTCAGTTTGTGAATGTGTTGAAAGAAGCCGGTACAGAAGAACAGAATGCTTTACGCGATTTTTTTGAAGTTCAGGACAGTATATTCTACCGGGATGCTTCGCGCAACATCGAAATCGCTGCTTTGCCTCTGGACGATTACCGGATCACCGTCATGATCGACTACAACTCGCCCGTTCTGGGCAGCCAGCATGCATCAATCACCAATATCCGCCAGTTCGAAAAAGAGATTGCCTCGTGTCGGACATTTTGCTTTCTTCACGAGCTTGAAATGTTGTATAAAAACAACCTGATCCGCGGGGGCGATTTAAATAATGCCATTGTGATTGTTGACCGCGTAGTAGAGCCCTACGAACTGGAACATATTGCCAAAATGCTAAATAAGCCCACGGTAGAAGTAAAAAAAGAGGGCATTCTCAATAACATCGAACTACGCTACAATAATGAGCCCGCTCGGCACAAGTTATTGGACATTATTGGCGACCTAAGCCTGGCCGGCCGCCCCCTGAAAGCCCAGATTATGGCCGCACGGCCCGGACATGCAGCCAATGTGGCGTTTGCCAAAAAACTGAAGCGTGCCATGCAGGAAGCGGACAAGAAGGGCATTCCACG
>CANGUI010000159.1 GCA_947457025.1 Flammeovirgaceae bacterium
GAAAATCGCACGGGATATTATCAACTGCTGCGCGCAGTAACGGAAGAGGACAACTGGCAACAGTGGATCTTGTATATGATTCATGCTGTAGAAGAAACGAGCAAGCTCACCTTGCACAAGATAGAAGAAATAAATGCTGCCATGGCCGCGATGAGCGAAGCCGTAAAGAAAGAGTTACCCAACATCTATTCAAAAGATTTGGTAGAAGTGTTGTTTCAACGGCCCTATTCCAAGCGTCAGTTTTTAGTAGACGCAGGGATTGTGAAAGTAAAAACAGCCGGCACTTACCTGGCAGCATTGGAAGAGAAAGGTTTCCTAAAAAGTGTAGAGTTAGGTAAGGAGAAGCTGTATTTGAATATGGCTTTTTTGGATATTCTGAAGAAGTGAATGTATTCTTCGCTACCCGGTGCAAACCGTGCCAATATCTAGCCATGTCAGGTGTTATCACCTGAATTTCCCCTTCACCAGTAACTCAAATCTGCCTAGATTAGCAGCATGATCACAGAGCACCCACAGTTCTTCACCGCCACCATAAAAAGGTGATAACACCTGAAACGGCAAGAAATATTCGTCTAACCATTTTATCTTTTCCATATTCATAAGGTGGGTGGCCCGCGTGTGCGGGACACGCCACTTTTACGATGTTCAAAAAAACATGAGTACCCATCTTTTCCTCCGGCATCTGCTGATGCCTTCGTTCAGTTGGTTGAATTCAGGTCCTGCGGAAGCGGCAAGTGCTTCTTTGTAGAACCTGATGGCCCGCCTAAACTCGCGCTGCATTTCCCACGTGAGGGCGATACCTTCGAACAGGGCCGGGCGGTTGGCACCTTCGCACGCAAGTCCCCGTTCGAAGTGATCACGTGCATTCGTGTAGTGGCCCAGCCGGTTGTACAGCGTGCCCAGGTGCAGGTAGGGGGGAGCAAAGGTTGCATCAAACCCGATTGCTGCCCGGAAGTGCAGTTCGGCTTGCGCGCAGTCGTTGCGGAAGTAGAGGTGTGCCCATCCGATGTGGTTGTGCAGACCGGCGTAACCCGGTTCTTCGTACAGCAAGCTGTGCAATATCGATACGCCTTCGTCTACCCGGTTTTCCAGGATGAGCCGTTCGGCATTGGCCATGTATTCGTTGATCCATTCCATGTTGCTCATTCGTTTTGTGTGTTGGTTCACACACATGCGAATGTGGGAACGGTTAATCTTCAGCCGGTGAGTCGTCTCCGCACATCCGCACGATGCGCGGTGAAAACTCGGCCAGCACCTCTACCAGCTCCGCCTGGTGTCGCATCACCGTGCGGATGTTTTTGTACGCCATTGGCGCTTCATCCAAACCACCTCCCAACAGGGTAACCTGGTGTTTCTCCAGTTCCTGCTTCACCATTTTGTTGGTGATGGATTGTTTCGCAGCCGTGCGCGACATGGCGCGGCCTGCACCGTGCGAAGCTGAGTTTAGCGAAGCCCCATCGCCTTTGCCTTTTACGATGAAGCCGGGCGCGGTCATGGAGCCGGGGATGATCCCCAGCACGCCGCTGCCGGCCGGTGTGGCCCCTTTGCGGTGTACAATCACCTCGGTGCCATCGCCCAGCTGTTCGCGCCACGCGAAGTTGTGGTGGTTCTCCACCCGCATCAGCGGCTGCTCACCCAATGCTTCAGCCACCCGTTCGTGAATCTGGTGGTGACAAGCCGAAGCGTAATCTCCAGCCAGGTTCATGGCTCGCCAGTATTCTTGTCCGGCGCCGGAGCGCAGATCAAGCCAGGCCAAGTTGGCTGCCTCTTTCGGCAAAAGACACTGCTGCCGGGCCACGCGCGTGTAGTGCCGTGCGATCTCTGCACCGAGGGCGCGTGAGCCGGAGTGCGACAGCAGGCCAAGATAAGCGCCGGCCGGCAGTTGCCACTCGTTGTCGGACGCCAGCGTAAGCAACCCGAACTCCACAAAGTGGTTGCCGCTGCCGGATGAGCCAATCTGCTGCGCTGCTTTGTGCTGCAGCGGCCGCAGCATGGCGATCTCACGGAATGTCTCGCGGTCGATGACTTCGTGCTCCCTTGGGCGCCGGAAGGTTTCGCGACCGAAGCAGGTTGTGTCGAGCAGAATCTGCTTCAGGTTGCTGCGGTGCCGCTCGAGGAAAACAGCATCGAGCGGGTAGGCCGTGAAACACATCCGGCACCCGATGTCCACGCCCACGCCATAAGGAATAACGGCATCGCGCGTGGCCAGTACGCCGCCAATGGGGAGTCCGTAGCCTTGGTGGGCATCCGGCATCAACGCCCCGGCAACCGTGACCGGCAGCTTCATGGCGATTTCCATCTGGTGGCGCGCGCCCTCCTCAATTTCGCTGCCACCGAATACGCGATAGTCCAGACGTGTGGGGTTGAGGTTGTGCACCTTTGATTGTTTTTCTGCGGGCACCAACTCCAGCGCAACTTTCTTCCAGATGTCATCTTCGGTGAATGCCTGCGGATCGGCCAGCACATTTTTCAACATCGCACAGATGTCTTCTTTTTCGCTCCTGCGAAAATGCCTGTACACGGTGTTGATCGCCATGCCGATAGCTCGTCCTTCGGGGAAGCCGAGTTTCAGCAATTCGTTGCCACTTAACATGATCTTTTTCATTGTCTTAATCTTTTTCCCATGCGGGAATTTTTTGCAGCAGGCAAAGCGATTTCTCCTCACCTGTTGGTGATTTACCTTTTAAAGTCGAGTTTTTGTTAGTGCTGCTCTGAACGGGGCGGGCACAAAAAAACCCGGTCAACGCCGGGTTTTCAGAGTGCGATCACGATGTGATCAACTGAAAATCCGCGGCTCAAACCAACTATCACAACTTGGCTTGCTTTCAAATCGATATGTTGCTATTCTCTGCACCATGATGCAAAGGTAAATGAACTCATTTCAGTTTTGCAACTACAGGTGTCAAACTTTTTTAAAAAAACTCTCCAGGCGTTCAACCGAGCACCGCTCATTGCTTTAATCGGATCTCAAGGGTGGTGTTGTCTTTCACCTCGAAAGCGGCTTCTTCAAAAGATGTCGGACGGAATGTGAACAGATTGTTTTGAGAGAAACCGTACGGTTCAACCGGTGCACCGAAGAAGTTGGTATCGAGTTGGCCGTTGCGGTTGGCATCGATAAAGATGGCCACTGCGTAGGTGCCGGTGGGTACCTGAAATGTGGCCGTGAGGGTTTCCTGATCCTTCACGGGAACAACGCGTTTGTAGTAGGCGGACTCCAACACCCGAAATCCCTCCGGTTTGACATACCACCCGATAAACAGATCGCCCGATTTTTTCTGAAGATTTCTGACGGACACTGTTACGACCGGGTCGGGCAGAAAAAATATACTGAAAAAGGCGGGAATACACATCATGAAAGCCATCTTTACATATGTATGCATTTCGAATGAATCGTTTCCAAACAAAGGTAGCGTTATTTGGTTTGCTGGCTGCTTTGGCAGCCTGCGTGCCAAGCGGGTCGTTTCGTTCTTTCTCGAAGGAGGAGAGAGAAGCCGTAAAACACGCGAAGAAATGGGTCACGGATCCCGCCTGCTTTCATGTGCTGATGATGACCACGGAAGGGGAGATGGTGGTGAAACTGTTCAATGAAACACCGCTGCACCGCGATCATTTTGTGTCGAAAGTAAATGCCGGTTTTTATGATAGTCTCCTGTTCCACCGGATCATCAACAATTTTGTCGTTCAGGGCGGAGATCCGGGCAGTAAAAAAGCGACTGCCGAGACCAAACTCGGTGAGGGTGAAGCTCCGGGCCCACGGATTCCGGCCGAGTTTCGGACGGAAAAGGGCATCTACCACAAGCGCGGGGCGCTGGGCATGGCGCGCGATAATAATCCGGAAAAGGCCAGCAGCAATGCGCAGTTTTATCTCGTGCAGCGCAGGGCTTACCGGCCCGCACAGCTCGACAGCTTTGTTGTTCAGCGTAAACTGACGTTGAATGATGAGCAGGTGCGGATCTACACCACGCAGGGCGGAACTCCGCACCTGGATGGCGGATATACGGTTTTTGGGGAGTTGGTGCACGGGTGGGCAACACTCGATACACTTGCCGCTACCCCTACCGACAAAACGGATCGGCCGCTGAGCCCCATGCGCATGCGACTGTTTCTGCTGCATGAACCGGGATCCGTGAAGAAGAAACCCTGACGGGCAGTGGTGGGATGGTTACCGCGATGCTACATGTGTACGTGCTTCATTTCTTAGGAGGTCAGCCGGTTTTGGATACACTACACATGCGGCATTAGGTGTTGAGCGAATTATAACTTATGTCTAAGAATAGTCAGTTTACATTGAGCGCGAAACCCACCTCATTTCCTTCAATCGCCAACAAATCAATTGACCTGGACGGTTTACGCGTGGCGTACAAGGAGGAAGGGACTGGTCGTGCGATACTGTGTTTGCATGCGTTGGGCCACAGTTCGAAGGATTTCTTGTCGCTCTATCAGTTGCCCTTGACGGAATACCGGGTGATCAGTCTTGATTTCCCGGGCCATGGTTTATCAGGTGTCGGCCTGCAACCGGTTTCAGCAGCGTACTTTGCGCGCGTGGTAGAGGCCTTCATTAACAGACTAGACCTGCGAGACCTTGTTTTGGTGGGGAATTCGATTGGTGGAGCCGTGGCGATCCGGCTCGCTGCTCACAATCCAAATGTAAGGTTGATCTCGCTGAGTAATCCGGCCGGACTTGATAGTCGGGACTGGCTGGCACCGCTGTTTTTAAATGTCATGGTAGGCTTCTTTCAGTATGGTGTGAAGCGCGGCATGGGGTATCGTGTATTGTTTGGATGGTATTATCGGTTGGTGCTGGTTAACCGGAAGGCCGCGGCTCGCAGGAAAGAAATCACAGGCGATGCCATCCGGCTGGCTCCGGCATTAGTTGAGGGCTGGAGAAGTTTCCGGGAAACATCCGAAGACCTCCGGCCCAGTATTCATCAGGTGCGTTGCCCTGTGTTGTTTACCTGGTGTATGAAAGATAGGTTCGTTCAATTTAATCGTAACAAAAAGGCAATACAACAGTTTGCGCACTACAAGCTCATACGCTATGGTGTTGGCCATACCCCATACATCGAGTGTCCGCAAGAGTTCCTGCGAGACTTTCAGAATTTTTTGAATGCGAACAACCCTGCCGCAGACGGAAGGTCAATCTCGTGAATTGGCAGGGATTCAAGCGCCGCAAACCCCTGTCAGTTGCTGGGGTGAGGGACTTGAAGACAAAAGTGCTCCGCGCAGTATCGTATGAAGTGTTGTGTGCTTTTTTCGCTTTTTCTTGCATGAGTAAAGCGATTAAGTGTATCGCTACTGCCTCTACAATCCTTTGGTCGCGAACTGCGATGAGGTCTTTTGCCCGAGTGTTGCCGCGCGATCGATTTTGCCGGAACCCGTTTCAATGAAGTGAGGAATGCACATGATCC
>CANGUI010000160.1 GCA_947457025.1 Flammeovirgaceae bacterium
AAACCCGGTGGGGATTCAAAAACAAAGCCTCACCGGTTTCTTTTGATTCTTCGGGGAGGTAGCTGAAAGCTCCCGCCACCAGTTCAATGTTGCCATCCATCAGGGCTGCCTTGCGGTGAATCGGACCGATGAAGGAGTTGATGCTTCCTCCGATCATGCCCATGCGTAATTTGCGCTTCATAACATTGGAAAATTATTTGGGTGAAAGTAGTGATTTTTTTGAAGCGGAAATCGCAAAAACTCCACAGGCGGGGTTAAACAAATCTGGCAAGCAGATTCTCTACCCACTCCTGCCGGCCGCTACGTGCAACGGGTTCGCCTAACCGGTGTGCCAATTCACGAAGATCGTTCAGACTGAGCTTGCCCGTTTCAAAATCGCGCCCGGCCCCCTGATCGAAGCTTTCGTAGCGCTCGCGCATGAACGTTGTGTAGGTACCCTCTTCGAGAATGGCATGAGCAGCAAGCAAGGCACGCGCAAATGCGTCCATGCCGCCAATGTGAGCGAAGAATAAATCCTCCGGATCAACGGAATTCCGGCGCACCTTGGCATCAAAGTTTACACCACCGGTAGTGAACCCGCCGGCCTGCAGAATCACGAGCAGGGCTTCTGTAAGTTCATATACATTATTCGGAAACTGATCCGTGTCCCACCCATTTTGGTAATCGCCCCGGTTGGCATCGATGCTTCCTAGCGCTCCTGCATCTGCGGCTACCTGCAGTTCGTGCTGGAACGTATGGTGTGCCAACGTCGCGTGGTTTACTTCTATGTTCAATTTAAAGTCGCTCAGCAGGTCGTGCTGCCGCAGAAAGGCGATCACGGTAGCTGCATCAAAATCATACTGGTGCTTCGAAGGCTCCATCGGTTTTGGTTCAATCAGGAACGTACCGGTGAACCCATTCCTCCGGCCATAATCCCGCGCCATGGCAAGAAACCGGGCCAGGTGTTCCTGTTCGCGTTTCATATTGGTGTTGAGCAAACTGGCGTATCCCTCTCGCCCGCCCCAGAACACATAGTTCGATCCTCCTAGTGCAACGGTTGCATCGATGGCATTTTTTACCTGTGCGGCAGCATGGCATACTACCTGAAAGTCCGAGTTCGTGGCGGCACCGTTCATATAGCGCGGGTGCGAAAAGAGATTAGCCGTACCCCAAAGAAGTTGAACGCCCGACTCCTGCTGCTTCTGTTGCGCATAGGCTACAATTTTCCGGAGGCGATCTTCCGATTCGCCCAGCGTGGCGGCTTCTTCCACCAGGTCGTAGTCGTGAAAGCAGTAGAAGGGAATTCCGATTTTGGTGATGAACTCAAAGGCAGCATCCATTTTGTCGTAAGCGCGTTGCATCGGGTCGGCAGCTTGTAGCCAGGGGAGGTTCCGGGTGGGCGCTCCGAACGGGTCGGCACCGGTACCGCAGAAGGAATGCCAGTACGCCACAGCAAAACGCAGATGCTCGGCCATCGTTTTGTTACCGACGGTTTGGGTGGGACAATAAAAACGAAAGGCAAACGGATTATTCGAATCCTTGCCTTCGTAATGAACGGCTTGTACGTTCTTGAAATAGGTGGTGGTTCCGGTGGTTACATTCATAGGGCCAAGTTGATTAGCGCAGGGCTAAAAAGCAATAAATAGACATTTAATAGTTGAGTCGCCACGCGCATTGAAGAATCGCCCTGCCGATCGTCCGGTTCTTCGAATTTCCGAAACCGGAAGATTGAGTACCTTCGCCTGTACCAACAGATGAACGCGGAGGCAGAAAATATGCTGACACGGTTTCGGGCACAACGCCTCATACCGGTGTTTTACCATGCTGATGTGGAACGTTCGGTTTCCATTTTAACGGCCTGCTACCGCGCGGGTCTGACCGTTTTCGAATATACCAACCGCGGACCGTATGCGTTAGTCAACTTTCGGTTATTGAAAGCGGCTACGCAAACATTACCCAAATTGCGCCTGGGCATTGGCACCATCTTCAGCTTACGCGATGCAGAGGCCTTCGTGGATGCCGGTGCCGACTTCATCGTGTCGCCCGCACTGATACCTGAGATGGCCGAAGTGCAGCAGAACTACAACATACCTTGGATTCCGGGCTGCGCGACCGTCAGCGAGGTGGCTCAGGCACAGGCACTGGGTGCCCGCCTGATTAAAATCTATCCAGCGGATCAACTCGGCCCCGCTTTTATCCGGTCTCTTAAAACTGTGCTACCCGATGTGTGGCTCATGCCCACCGGCGGCATTGCTGCTGATACCGTTGAACTGGATCGGTGGTTTCGGGCCGGGGCTGCCTGCGTGGGTCTTGGCTCGCAATTGTTCTCTTCCGAGTTGATAGCGCCAGCCAACGAGAACCAACTTTTTCAGAAACTTCAAGAGTTGGCAAAATGGGCCAACCAGCTCCATTGACTTTATGGCCGTACTTCAGGTTCATCCAAATGATAACGTGCTGGTGGCCCTTCGTGATTTGGCTGCCGGAGAAATGATTTCATGGCAAGGGCGTACGATTACCACCAAACACGCCATTCCTGCCAAACATAAAATTGCAATCGAGGTACGAAAGGCTGATGATGCAGTCATCATGTATGGTGTGTTGGTGGGTCGGGCCGTGATCCCCATTGCAGCGGGCGAGGCCATTACCACACAAAATGTTAAACATGCAGCATCGGAACCGCAGCTGCGGCCCAGCCGATACACCTGGACTCCACCCGACGTGTCGGCTTTCCGCAGCGCCACGTTTCGGGGTTTCCACCGCGCGGATGGCAAGGTGGGCACGGCCAACTACTGGTTGGTTGTACCGTTGGTTTTTTGCGAGAACCGGAACATCGAAGTGCTACGCGAAGCGCTGGTCGAAAAACTGGGGTACGGCCCTCCCCGGCCACAGCTCTGGAATATTGATGCACTGATCGAAAACTACCAGGCTGGCGCCAGTCAAGATACGTTGCTTTCGCTAGATTTGAACAATACCAAGGGTGGCCCGCCTGCACCACGGATATTTCCAAATGTTGATGGGATCAAATTCCTCACCCACGCCGGGGGCTGCGGAGGGACGAGACAAGACAGCGATGCACTCTGTGCCCTGCTGGCGGGTTATATCAACCACCCGAATGTAGCCGGCGCAACCGTGCTAAGCCTTGGCTGCCAGCACGCGCAGGTGAATATTTTGAAAGATGCGATCCACCGCCTGAATCCAAAGTTTAACAAACCTCTATACGTACTTGGGCAGCAGGAAAGCAGATCGGAACCCGAATTCATCGCCCAGGCGCTGCGGCAGACATTTGTCGGACTTACCGAAGCCAATCGCGCCGTGCGAACCCCTGCCCCATTGAATAAGCTGGTAGTCGGCCTCGAGTGCGGAGGCAGCGATGGTTTCTCGGGCATCAGTGCAAATCCTACGCTCGGCTATTTTTCGGATTTGCTTGTTGCGCTCGGAGGGGTACCTGTTCTTTCCGAATTTCCCGAATTGAATGGCGTTGAACAGGATATTATTGATCGCTCCGCATCACCGGCGGTTGCACAAAAGTTCTTACACTTAATGCAGGTCTACGCAGAACGCGCCCGGCAGGCAGGCTCCGGATTCGACATGAACCCTTCGCCCGGCAACATCAAAGACGGACTGATCACGGATGCGATGAAATCCGCCGGCGCTGCTAAAAAAGGCGGCACCTCGCCGGTGGTGTCCGTACTCGATTATACCGAGCAAGTGCAAGGTCCCGGCCTTCACCTGCTTTGCACCCCGGGCAATGATGTGGAATCCACTACGGCGCTGGCAGGATCAGGCTGCAATCTGATCTTGTTCACCACCGGTCTTGGTACCCCAACCGGAAACCCCATTGCACCGACCATCAAAGTTTCCAGTAACACACGTCTCTTCCAGCGTATGCAGGATGTGATTGATTTTGACACGGGCGACATCATCGCCGGCGAGGCAACCATAGAAGAAAAAGGGCGTCAACTGCTCACCTACGCAACCGCAGTAGCCAGTGGCGAAATCATTCCACATGCCGTGCGGCTACAGCAAGATGATTTTATACCCTGGAAACGTGGCGTATCGTTATAAAAATTTACAGCGCTGCAAACGGTATCCCCACTTCACTGCTTTCGAAGCGCAATCGTAACCTGCGATCCATTCGAAAGAGTTGGATCAGCACTCACACAAGCCAACACAGCGCCTTTTACTTCGATCTGGAGTTCGTAGGCATGGCCGGCAAAGCGTTGCGATACAACAACACCTGCCACCCCAACTTTCCATTTTCCCCTCCGTAAAGTCAGTTGCTCCGGGCGGACAATCATTTTACCGGAAACGCGCCCACCCGGGGCCAGGGCCTTGTACGTCTTCGCGTCCACAACCGAATAGCGCCCGAATAACCCGGCAACGTACTCGCTTCGCGGGTGAAAATAGATCTCATGAGGCGTGCCCTGCTGCACGATTTTTCCGCCTTTGAGAATAATGATGCGATCGGCCCAGGGCAGCGTGTCCTCCGGATCGTGTGACACCAGCAGCGTAGTGATGCCCAGCTGCTGCGAGATGGATTGAATGACTTCCTTCAAAACACCCTTCACAATCATATCCAGATTGGTGTAGGGTTCATCCAGCAACAGCAGCGCGGGTTTGCCAATCAGCAAACGACAAAGCGCAATGCGCTGACGCTCGCCTCCTGAGAGCTCATCCGTTTTACGCGACAGCAAATGTTGAATTCGACAGAGTCGAAAAATTTTCTCAGCCTCGCGGGGCGTGAGTTTGCTGGCATATTCAAGCACCTGTTCTACGCGCAAAAACTTCGGCAACTCAAAGTATTGTGGCAGGTAAGCAATGCCGGGATGGCCCGGCACCAGTGTCTCGCGCGGGCCCTTTACCGCCTCACCCTGAAACACCACCTCTCCACTGTCGGGTTGCAATAAGCCGGCAATGATTTTTAATAGCGTGCTTTTTCCAGATCCGGTTTCGCCCGCGATTACAATGTGCTGACCTTGCCCCTGCGTAAATTGAATATTTCGCAAGGAAAAGCCGCGCTGATCGGTTAATCCGATTCGTTTTACCAGCAGCAACGGAGCCGTCATTGAATCGACTGGTAGCGTTGCTTCATCTCCTCTGTCCGTTTGGCCAACCGCTCAACCGCATCCAATACGGCCTGTGTAGGACGGGCATCCGCACCTTGCATCAACGCGATAACGTGCAGCAACTTATCCTGAAGACCTACGAGTGTTTCCTTTTCCAATGGCGTTTCAGTTGCAGCGCCATACAATACGTCCGGATTTTCCGGCTGACCTTCTCCCCGCAGCGCGAGCCACTTCTCTTTCTGGCCCTTCTTCCATTTTACTTTGGCATCGGCCAGCCGGCCATCGATTGCCTCGCGTAACGATTGTACCTCATGGTACAACTGGTAACCCTGCAGCGATTTGCTGCTCTGT
>CANGUI010000161.1 GCA_947457025.1 Flammeovirgaceae bacterium
ATACAATACCGTAGCCCCCGCCTTTTTGCTGCGCGAGGCGTGGCGGGAAGGCGATACCATCCGGTGGGAAGATTTGGGTGCCACCCTCGAGCGCATCCGCGATCAGGGGCGTGCTGGATTTTACGAAGGACAGACTGCCCGGGATCTGGTTGCGGAAATGGAGCGGGGAAAAGGGCTTATCACACTTGAGGACTTAAAAAACTACCATGCCGCATGGCGTTCCCCCGTGGTAGGCATCTACAAAAACTACAGGATTATCACGATGCCACCATCTTCCAGCGGCGGAATTTGTTTGGTGCAACTATTAAAATCAGTTGAACCGCATCCAGTCGGACGGTGGGGCTTCAACACCGCCCGAACGGTACACCTGATGGTAGAGGCCGAGAGGCGCGTGTTTGCTGATCGCTCGAAGTATCTCGGTGATCCGGATTTCTACCGCGTTCCACAAGCCGCCCTGCTGGAAGATGAGTATCTCCAATCACGCATGACCACTTTCCGCCAGGATAAGGCTACACCCAGCGCCGAAATTGAACCTGGCGCGATTGCCGGCTATGAATCCGAAGAAACAACGCACTACTCCATCGTGGACCGCAACGGTAATGCTGTTGCCATCACCACCACCATCAATGGGTGGTATGGCTCTCACGTTGTGGTGCCGGGTTCAGGTTTTTTTCTTAACAATGAAATGGACGACTTCAGTGCGAAGCCCGGCTCTCCCAACATGTTTGGTTTGATTGGAGGCAAGGCCAACCAAATTGAACCGGGCAAGCGAATGCTGAGCGCCATGACCCCCACCATAGTGGAAAAGGATGGCAAGTTACTCCTCACACTCGGGTCGCCCGGGGGTTCTACCATTATTACCTCTGTGTTTCAGGTCATCCTGAATGTGGTGGAACACCGGATGACAATGCAGGAGGCGGTTGATGCAAAACGTGTTCACAGCCAGTGGCTGCCCGACAAGGTAACGCCTGAGTATCAGGCGCTGCTCGAAAAGGACAGTCTGAAATTGGTGAAACTCGGCCACAGGTTTGCCTCCCGCAGGAGTATTGGTCGCGTGGACGCTATTCTGGTTCGCCCAGACGGCAAACTGGAAGCTGCACCCGATCGCAACCGGGGTGACAACTCCGCCGCGGGCTATTAGCCAGCTTTTTGAAAACGGATTGTAAAATGAATGCTACGCTAAAAGAAGTATCTCGAACATTCAATATCACCTGCCTTTCGGGAGGCTGGCATTGATGCACTGCTTCCGGATTCGATTGGTGTATGAGCGCGGCCGTCCAAGCGAGGCTGAATGTCTGCCAGGGTGTAAAGGGAGTGGTCAGGGATTGGCGTGTGAGCGGCAAAGAGATGCCCGGGTGATTTTTGTCATGGTTGACAATTCGTGCGCTGCTTACCTTTCCGCGATGGCTGAAAAAACCCATTGAATGTGATAAACGTACTTCGAAACTTTTTCCTGACCACCGGGCAGATCAGCCAGTTTACCGCACGGTACTGGCGGGAGGTGTGGTTTCCGCCATATGAATTTCAGGAGCTGCTGAAGCAGTGTTTTTTTATTGGCAATAAGTCGCTGGCCCTGGTAGGTACTACTGGCTTTATCATGGGCATTGTGCTCACGCTGCAAACCCGCCCCACGCTGATCGAATTTGGCGCTCAGTCATGGATGCCGGCCATGGTGGGTATTGCGATTGTGCGCGAAATTGGCCCGGTGATTACAGCGCTGATCTGCGCTGGCAAAGTTGGTTCGGGAATTGGAGCGGAACTGGCCTCCATGAAAGTAACCGAGCAGATTGATGCGATGGAAGTTTCGGGCACAAATCCCTTCAAGTTTCTGGTGATTACGCGCGTAACGGCTACAATGATTATGATCCCCGCGCTGGTAGTAATGTCGGACGTTATCTCACTGCTGGGGTCAGCCATGGTTGAAAATATAAAAGGGGGCGTCTCCTTCACCCTCTACTTCTCCAAGGTACTCGAGTTCCTGGATTTTAGTGACCTGATTCCATCCATCATCAAATCCTTTTTCTTTGGTTTTGCCATTGGCATCATAGGCTGCTACAAGGGCTACACATCGTCTCGCGGCACTGAGGGCGTTGGGCGCACTGCCAATGAAGCGGTGGTGATTGCTTCGCTACTTGTTTTTATTCTTGACTTCATAGCTGTTTTGGTAACCGATATCTTCTATGAACTCTGAGCAGGTCCAGCTTCCGGCCGCCGTGTCTATCCGGAACTTGTATAAAGCTTTCGGCACCAACCCGGTACTACGCAGCTTTAGTCTGGAGGTGGCCGCGGGCGAAAACGTGGCGGTGATGGGCAAGTCAGGTTCGGGAAAATCCGTACTGATCAAATGCATCATCGGGCTGGAGACAATTGACGAAGGCGACCTGGTGGTACTGGGCAAGAGCGTTCCCGGTCTTTCCCCCCGTGAACTGGATTTGCTCCGTGCTGACGTGGGATTTCAATTCCAGGGAAGTGCCTTATATGACTCTATGACTGTGCGTGAAAATCTGGAATTTCCACTCCGCCGTCACCAGGAGAAAATGAAGGGTTTACGCACGGATGACCTCGTGCAAGAGGCCTTATCTAGCGTGGGCTTGTTGCATGCCATCGATCTGCTGCCTTCCGAATTGAGCGGTGGCATGAAAAAACGAATTGCGCTGGCCCGCACCATCATTATGCGACCCAAGTTAATCCTTTACGATGAGCCCACGAGCGGTCTCGATCCGATCACAGGCCGGGAAATCAGCCGGCTGATTGTGGATATTCAGAAACAGTATCGCGCAGCGTCCATAGTCATCACCCACGATCTGGCCTGCGCCCGCATTACGGGCAATCAGTTGGTGATCCTCTCCGAGGGCCGGAATTATGTGCAAGGAACCTTCGATGAAGTAGCCGGCATAACCGACCCGGTTGTGCATTCTTTTTTTACCTGATCTCAAAAGCACCTGATATGGAAAAAACAACACAACGTACGGTACGCCTTGGCTTTATGGTGATACTCGCCGTTACAGTATTTACGGTAACTGTCTACCTGATTGGACAAAAGCAGGATTTATTCCGGCAAACGATAGTCGTTTCCGTGCAGTTCAATAACGTGAACGGATTGCAGGCCGGCAATAATGTTCGGTTTTCAGGTATCAATGTAGGCACCGTTGTGGCGGTAACCATTCTGAGCGACTCGGTAATTGAAGTTAAAATGCGGCTTCGCGAAAGCGTGCGACCCTTCATCAAAAAAGATGCGGTTGCCTCGGTTGGCTCCGATGGGCTGATGGGTAACATGCTTGTCAATATCAGCCCCGGTACGCCGGCGGCAGCTCCCATCGAAAACAACGACCGGCTACGGGCTTTCAGTCGGATCAAAACCGATGATATCCTGCAAACCCTGAATATGACGAATGAAAACGCCGCCATGCTCACCCATAATCTTCTCGCCGTAACCGAACAGATCCAGCATGGCGAAGGCACCCTCACCTACCTGCTCTACGATTCGAATCTGCGGCTCGACCTGGCCGGCTCCATTAAAAATCTAAGGCTGGCCGTCCACCAAACCAATACCCTGCTGGCGAACGTGCAGCATATTGTGAAACAGGCCGAGCAAGGCAAAGGTATGGTGGGTTGGTTGCTCACCGATACCACAACGGCCGGACAGGTAGCTCAAACGCTGGCACACCTGGATAGAACGTCAGCCCGCCTTTCGCAGGCGTCAGACAGCCTAAGTTCTTTTGTCAGTCGACTGAACCGCGATCCCGGCCTCGTTAATGCCCTACTGCGCGACACAACCATTAAAACTGACTTTCAGAAAACCCTTCGTAACCTGAATGAGAGCAGTGTTAAACTCAACGAAAACATGGAAGCCATGCGCAGCAACTTCCTGTTCCGCGGGTACTTTAAGAAGAAAGAAAAAGAAGCAAAAAAAGAGCAGGGAAACAACTAACGCTGATGAGCGCAGCAACGATCACGGATCGCCCGGTAGCTAACCGCCAGGACGAGACCTGAAAGTATCAGGAATCCATCGGCTTGTTTCCACCTCAGCATTCAACTGGTGAAGCAGATTATAAAGCCCGTAGTAGGTTCGATTGATGTAGAGAGCGTCTTTGACACCGCGGGCACGCTTTGCCTCGCGCAGTTCCTTCATAGAAGAAAGTTCCTCACCGAAAGAATAGAGCGACGCAAAGTACTCGCGGTCGGAGAAATCAAAAGTTTCTCGTTCGAATGGGCGGCCCAGTAATTCTACAAGCCGGGTGAATACGCCTTTGAAAAAAGAATTCTCGGCTGCCGAATCTTCCGGGTAGAGGAAATGCAGATCGTGGAAAACATGATTGAGGCGACCGGAATCCTGGAGTATACTCCGGTCCAGCAGTTGAAAGTACGCCAGGTAAAAATGGTCGGGAACAACCTTCACACACCCAAAATCAATCACACCTAGTTTCTTTTCCGGTGTAACGATGAAATTTCCAGGATGTGGATCAGCATGGAGGGCTCGCAATTCGTGAATCTGGAAATGGTAAAAATCCCACAGCGCCTGGCCGAGGCGATTTGCTTCTGTTTTTGTCAGTTTCTGGAGTTTGAGGTACTCCCCGAGAGGCTCGCCATCAATCCAATCCATAGTAAGCACTTTGGGGCAGGAATACTCCGGATAATAATTCGGGAACTGCACATCAGCCAAATGACCGCATCTTTGCGAGATGTCGAGCGATCGTTGCAACTCAAGCGAGTAATCGGCTTCTTCAAGGAGCCGCGTCTCGACTTCCTGAATGAACTCATCGTACTCCACGGGGTTCAGTTTGAACATCCGGAGGGCAATCGGCTTCACCATTGCCAGGTCGCTCTTCACGCTGTCAGCCACTCCCGGATATTGCACCTTTACGGCCAACTTCTTTCCGTTTTTGGTTGCCTGATGCACCTGGCCCATGCTTGCCGCATTCTTGGCAGCATGTGAAAATGTATCAAATAAAGAGGTCGGGTTTTGATGGAAGTACTTTTCAAACGTGCGCACAACCAGCGGATATGACAAGGGCGGTGCACTATACTGCGCCATTGCGAATTGCTGCTGGTAGGCGGTGGGCAGCAGATTCTTATCCATGCTCAGCATCTGGGCTACCTTCAAGGCGCTGCCTTTGAGCTCGCTGAGTGATTGGTAGATGTCAGTAGCGTTATCCTGGTGCAACTCATCGCGGGAAACCGAGGGGTCAACGAGGCGTTTGCCGTAATGGCGCAAGTAATTGCCGCCAATTTTTGCTCCGGTGGTGATGAAGCGTGTGGCACGCTGCACCTTACTTATAGGAATGCTGGTTTGCTCTTTCACTCGTTTAATCCTCGCGTTATTTCTTCATTTGCTGGTACATAAACTTGCCAAAATCCAGGGCACCGTCCAAC
>CANGUI010000162.1 GCA_947457025.1 Flammeovirgaceae bacterium
AAAAACATAGAGGCCGAGCCCCAGGCTGACCGAAAGATTGGGCTGAAAAGTGAGCGCCTGCTGATCGATATTCCGGCGCTGGATGGTAAAACTGGAAGAGCGCTGCTTAACCAATGGATAGACGAACAGATGATCCGGGTATCGCTTCACATACCGTTCGCGCAGGGTATCGCCCGGTGCAGCGGCTGTAGACTCGGCCACCCATGCGAAGAGCAGAATGAGCACCGGATTCCAGGGAATTTGCTGCCTCCTACAGAATGTACTCACTCAGATTCTTATTCTTGATTAGGTCACTCAGTTTTTGCTTCACGAGGGCTGCATCAATCCGAACCACCGTACCGGCGGGAATCTTGTCGGGTACATCAAACAATATTTCGTTGAGCAACCTGCTCATCACGGTTTGTAGGCGGCGGGCTCCTATGTTTTCCATTTCAGCATTGGCTTCGAACGCCAGGTGCGCAAGTTCGTCAATAGCCTCCGATTCAAATACCAGTTCCACCCCTTCGGCCTCCAGCAGGGCCAGGTACTGTTTGGTGAGCGCATTCCGCGGCTCCTTCAGGATGCGGATAAAATCGTCTTTGGTCAGCGCACTCAGTTCTACCCGGATCGGAAACCGCCCCTGCAACTCGGGAATCAGGTCGGATGGTTTAGCGATATGAAACGCACCGGCAGCAATGAACAGTACGTGGTCAGTCCTGATCACACCGTGCTTGGTGTTTACGGTAGAGCCTTCAACAATCGGTAGTAAGTCGCGCTGCACTCCTTCGCGGCTAACGTCGGGGCCAGCACCCCGCGACGCGCCCGAGGCGATTTTGTCGATCTCGTCAATGAAAATGATCCCGGCGTTTTCTGCACGCGCAATGGCCTCCTCCTTGACCTCATCCATGTCGATGAGCTTATTGATTTCCTCTTCCAGCAAAAGACGGCGAGCTTCCGCTACGGTTACCTTGCGCTTGCGGGCCTTTTTGGGCATCATGCCGCTGATCATGTCTTGCAAATTCATCATGGATACTTCATCCATCATGCCGGCTCCGATCATGCCCACATTCGGGCCACCGTTCCCCTTGATGTTGATTTCGATTTTGCGATCATCCATGTCACCCAGCCGAATCTTTTCCCTAAAGATCTGGCGCGTACGCTCGTTCAACTCTACGTCCGATGCCTGCTCATCCGCTTCCGACGGCGCTCCCGGGCCGGCAGTTCTCGAAAGCGGCTGCCGTACCGGTGGGATAAGGGCATCCAGAATAGCTTCTTCCACACCTTGCATGGCCCGCTCCCGAACTTCCTCTTTACGGCGTGCCTTCACCAGATTCACGCTTTGCTCCACCAGATCGCGCACCATACTTTCTACGTCGCGACCCACATATCCCACCTCCGTGAATTTGGATGCCTCCACTTTAACAAAAGGCGCCTCCGCTATACGTGCCAGCCTGCGGGCGATTTCCGTTTTACCCACGCCGGTCGCACCGATCATCAGGATATTGTTGGGGATGATGTCATTCTTAATGTCGGTTTTGACATTCATTCTCCGCCAGCGATTACGCAAGGCAATCGCCACGTTCCGTTTGGCTTCGTGCTGGCCGATGATATACTTGTCTAGCTCGGCTACAATCTGGAACGGGGTAAGCGACGCTTTTTCCATCACGGCTTCTTGTTTTCGGTCAATACCAACTCCATCGGATCTTTTACTTTTTCTTTCAGCAGCGCCATGTGCAATACTTCGTCAACTGTTTCCACATAATGAAACTGAAGACCTTTGATGTACTGTTTTTCAATTTCTTCCACATCGCGCCGGTTGCGGGTGCTCATGATAATTTCTTTGATGCCACCGCGTTTAGCTGCCAGAATTTTTTCTTTGATACCGCCCACGGGCAGTACTTTACCACGGAGGGTGATTTCTCCGGTCATCGCGAGTTTCGCTTTAACCCTGCGCTGTGTGTAAATAGAGGCCAGCGATGTGAGCATGGTGATGCCGGCGGATGGGCCATCTTTCGGTACCGCGCCGGCGGGTACATGCACATGCAGGTCGTACTGCTGAAACACACGGTGGTCGATTCCCAGCCGCGCCGCGTTGCTCTTCAGATAGGATAGAGCCGCCATGGCGGATTCCTTCATCACATCACCCAACTGGCCCGAGAGCGTAAGTTGTCCCTTACCACGGCTGAGTGAGGACTCTACGAATAAGATGTCGCCCCCCACCTGCGTCCAGGCCAGCCCGGTTACCACACCGGCCATCTCATTACCCTGATATAGTTCTTCATCAAACACTTCCGCACCCAGAACCTTCACCACATACTCGGGTGTGATTTCCCGAACGACATCCTCCTCCATGGCTACCGCTTTTGCCACGCTGCGTACCACGCTGCCGATTTTACGCTCGAGACCGCGTACGCCAGACTCACGGGTATAACTGGAAACGACCTTCAAAACAGCCTCCTTCGAAAACGCCACGGCATTCGTTGCAAGGCCGTGCTCGGCTACTTGCTTGGGGATCAGGTGCCGCGTGGCGATCTGCAGTTTTTCTTCAACCGTATAGCCTGTTACTTCAATGATTTCCATCCGGTCGCGCAAGGCCGGATGGATGGTATCCAATGCATTGGCCGTAGCGATGAATAACACTTTGGAGAGGTCGTAATCTATTTCAAGATAGTTGTCAACAAAGGCTGTGTTTTGTTCAGGATCTAACACCTCCAGCAGCGCCGAGGCAGGATCACCGCGAAAATCAGAACGAATTTTGTCGATCTCATCCAGTACAAAAACCGGGTTCGATGATTTCGCCTTTTTGATGTTCTGCAAGATCTTACCGGGCATAGCCCCGATGTACGTTTTGCGGTGGCCGCGAATTTCAGCCTCGTCATGAACGCCGCCCAGCGACATGCGCACATACTGCCGTTGCAATGATTTTGCGATTGATTTCCCGAGGGAGGTTTTGCCCACCCCAGGTGGCCCATACAGACACAGAATCGGTCCGCGCATATCCTTCTTCAGTTTCAACACAGCCAGATATTCCAAAATCCGGGTTTTCACTTTTTCCAGACCAGCGTGATCTTTATCCAAGATTCGTTTTGCGCGCTTGAGATCGAAATCATCGGCTGTATATTCCTGCCAGGGGAGATCCAGCATGAACTCAACGTAATTCATGGCAACCGGAAATTCGGCAGCCTGCGGATTGGTTCGCTGGAGTTTTTCGATTTCTTTATTGAAATGATCGACAGCCTGCTTGCTCCACTTCTTCTCAGCTCCGCGCTTACGTAGTTTGTCGATTTCCTTATCGGGTCCGTCGTATCCCAACTCATCCTGCAATACTTTTATCTGCTGGCGCAGAAAATAATCACGCTGTTGTTGATCGACTTCGGTATGTACTTTTTTCTGAATCTCATTTTTAATCTCCAGCATCTGGATTTCCCGCATCATGTACTGCAGTAACAAGGTGCCGCGATCCACAATGTTTTCAGTTTCCAGGATTTTTTGCTTATCGGGTACTTCCACATTAAGGTTTGACGACAGAAAGTGAACCAAAAAGGCCGGGCTTTGGATATTGTCAAGCGCCACTTGCGCCTCCTGTGGAATCTCCGGGTTCAGTTTGAGAATCTTGCTGGCCGAATCACGCAGCGACTGGAAGAGCGCCTTGGCTTCCCGGGTCTGGAGGTTGATCGGTGGCTCCACCATAAAATGTATCCGGGCCGTGAGGTAGGGCTCCTCTTTCACATAATCGGTAATGGCAAACCGGTTCTTCCCCTGAATGATGATGGTGGTATTCCCATCGGGCAAGACGAGCATCTTGATGATGCGTGCGAGTGTTCCAAACCGGTATAAATCGTCTATGCCGGGCTCCTCGGCCTGCTTGTTTTTCTGGGCAATTACTCCAACGATGCGGTTGCCCTGATACGCTTTTTTAATCAGCTTAATGGACTTTTGGCGCGTAACGGTGATGGGAATAACCACGCCGGGAAATAGCACGGTATTTTTGATGGGAAGAATGGAAATTTCTTCGGGCAGTTCATCGGCCAGCAAGTCTGACTCCTGTTCTGGATTGATCAACTGGATCAACTCTTCAGAGTCTTCCTCTACCATAGGGGTAATCGCAAAAGATGATTTATACATGAAAAGGATGACAAATTGACACAAAAAACTTGTGTCTGCAATACATTTTTTAGCTCCCCGTTAAAGAGTCAATAGTAATGCCAAGTTTGCTATTCCATTAAATTGCATGAACTTAGAGCGTCATGACCGCCAAAGGGATTAACACAAACAAGATAGCAAGCGCTTTTTTGCTTTGCCTTTTCCTTTCGGGGGGGGTGTCTCTGCAGGCCCAGAAAAAGCAGAAGTATAAATCTGCCGGCGCCGTACAGGTAAACGACAGCCTGGTGCAATTCAGCCAGTCTGACATCTTCCGCTTTCCAAATGTAAACCGGTTGGTCTATTTCCGCGATGAGGCGCGGATTCAACAACTTCGGGAACTCGACAAGGCTGGGCAGGAGCAACAGGTATATGCCGATTTAAAGCGCTACATAGCCAATTTCGGTATTGATAATTTTGGCAAACAGGCACCCATGTTATGGCGGTTGGCAAGGCTGTCGGAAAAGTTCGGACCCAAGGGTGAGGCGATTTTATTGTATAAGCTGGTGTTGAAACACCACCAGCAAGGCATCAACCTGAACGAGGTTTTTGCCCGGCACGATTCAATCGAAACAAATCGGAAAGACCTGTACGTACCGCTGGACGAATACTACAAGCTGGTGGCCTATCGAAAAGAAATCGACACCCTGCGCCCACCACAAGCTGTGCTGACTGACATGGGCTACCAGGTCAACAGCGATAAAGAAGACTACGGCCCCACAATCGGCAATGTTGACACCCTCTTATTGTTTACATCCAAGCGTAATAAACATGTAGAACGAAATTCCTTTGATGAGGACATTTTTTACAGTATCCGCAGCGAAGAAATCTGGCAGGATGCACAGCCCTTCAAGAATATCAACACCTCTTTTAACGAGGGCTCTGCCTGCCTCAGCCTCGACGGCAAGTCATTATTTTTTTCCCGGTGTAATTCCCCGGAGGGCCTCGGAAACTGCGACCTGTACCAGGCAACACTAACGCGCGAAGGAACGTGGGGAAATATCCGCAACATGGGACCAGCAGTGAACAGCACGGGGTGGGATTCACATCCGTCTCTATCGCACTCCGGCGATACGCTTTTTTTCGCCTCTAATCGCATCGGTGGTTTTGGTCTTTCGGATTTGTACTTCAGCGTGCGCGATCCCGGCGGCAACTGGGCGCAGGCCCGCAACCTTGGCCCCATTATCAACACGAATAGAAGCGAGGTGAGCCCATTCTTTCATCACCGGTACAACGTGCTTTACT
>CANGUI010000163.1 GCA_947457025.1 Flammeovirgaceae bacterium
CGGTTGAAGCAAGACGAAATTGACGGCATTAAGGACGCACTTGCTGAGGTATTCGAGTTGTAACCCGGAGATTCCGACAGCGGCCGATTAGAGTGATGACGTTTGCTCGTTAACTACATGAGTAAATCTCATTGCGTATACGAACTGCGTGAGGGATTGAGCGGGTGTGTTTGAGCCCGCAACGGCATGTGCGGTGGGTGGCGAGCCGCGAAAGCCCGACCGGGGCTGGCCTCAAAAAAATATGAAACCAGCCCCGGGCACGCCCATGATAACCGCTAGTTTCCGGACGCTGATCTCTGGCAAGAAACCAGTAACCAGAGACCAGCACCCAACAACCAACAACTGTGAACTAACAACTAACAACCAACGTGTACTCCGAACTCCAAACCACTTCCAACTTCACCTTTCTGCGCGGGGCTTCGCACCCGGAGGAGTTGGTGCAGCGGGCTGCGGAGTTGGGCTATGAGGCCATTGCCATCACCGACCGCAACACGCTGGCGGGCATTGTGCGGGCGCATGGAACAGCGAAGAAGCACGGCATTCGTTTTATTCCCGCGTGTCGGGTGGATGTGCAGGATGGACCCAGTCTGCTGGCGTACCCCACGGACATCCACGCGTATGCGCGGTTGTCGCATTTGCTCACGGTCGGTAACCTGCGCACGGAGAAAGGCAAGTGCGAGTTGTTCCGGGCCGATGTGTACGCACACGCGGGCGGCATGCAGTGGGTGGTGGTTCCACCGCCTGCTTTGCGCGATGATTTTTCGTGGCCCGAAGAATTTTTACAGATGATTGGCGAATACCGTGAAGCGCTGGGCGACTCACTATCAATTGCCGCCACGCGCATGTACCTCGGACTGGACGGCAAGCGACTGCACCGCATTCACCAACTTAGTGAGCAGTTGAATGTTCGTATGGTGGCCACCAACGATGTGCACTACCACTGCGCTGAGCGCAGGGAGTTGCAGGATGTGGTTACGTGTGTGCGCGAGAAGTGTACCATCCACACGGCTGGCTTCCGCCTGCACCCAAATGCCGAGCGCTACCTGAAGCCGGTGGAAGAAATGCAGCGGCTGTTCCGGACCTATCCGCAAGCGATTGAAAATGCACGTGCCATTGCCGGGGCGTGTCGCTTTTCACTGGATGAACTGAACTATCAATATCCGAAAGAGATCACCAGCGCGGGCCGCAGTCCGCAGGAGGAACTCGTGCATTTAACCTGGCAGGGCGCGCGCGACCGTTTTGGCGACCACATCCCCGACAAGGTAAAAGCCACGATTCAGTACGAGCTGAATTTCATCGCGCAGATGAAGTATGCGGAGTATTTTCTTACCGTGTACGACATTGTGCGCTACGCCCGCGAGCAAAAAATTCTGTGCCAGGGGCGCGGCTCGGCTGCCAACTCCACGGTGTGCTACTGCCTGGGCATCACGTCTGTAGATCCGGCCAAGTTCGATCTGCTGTTCGAGCGCTTTATTTCGGCTGCGCGCAATGAGCCGCCCGACATTGATGTGGACTTCGAGCACGAAAGGCGCGAGGAGGTGATGCAGTACATCTACACCAAATACGGGCGCGACCGGGCTGCCGTAGTAGCCACCGTTACCGAACTGCATCACAAAGGCGCCATCCGCGATGTGGGCAAAGTCATGGGCCTCTCGGCCGACACCATCACGCGGCTGTCGGGCCTGATCTGGAGTTTTTCGGCCGATGGCTTCGACCCCGTGCGCATCCGCTCGCAGGGCATCAACCCGGACGATGCACTGATCAAAAAGGTACTCGACCTCACCGCCCAGTACATGGGCTTTCCGCGTCAACTCGGCCAGCATACGGGCGGGTTTGTGATCACGCAAGGTAAACTCAGCGACCTGTGCCCGATTTTAAACGCGCGCATGGAGAACCGCACCAACATTGAGTGGAACAAAGACGACATTGAGACGCTGAAGTTTTTGAAAATTGATGTGCTCGCGCTGGGCATGCTCACGTGCATCCGCAAAGCGTTTGACCTGGCCAAACAACACTACCACCTGGACCTCACGTTGGCCAACATTCCGCAAGACGACCCGGCCGTGTACGACATGGTAAGCCATGCCGATACCGTTGGGGTGTTCCAGATCGAGAGTCGCGCACAGCAGTCGATGCTGCCGCGGCTGAAGCCGAAGTGTTTTTACGATCTGGTCATTGAAGTGGCCATTGTGCGGCCGGGGCCCATACAGGGCGACATGGTACATCCGTATCTGCGCAGGCGCAATGGCGAGGAGCCCATTGAATATCCATCGCCCGCGTTGAAAGAGATACTGGGCCGCACGCTGGGCGTACCGTTGTTTCAGGAGCAGGCCATGAAGATCGCCATCGTGGCGGCCGGCTTTTCGCCCACCGAAGCCGATGAACTGCGCAGGAGCATGGCCACCTTTAAAGCCAAGGGGCTGGTGTCGCACTTTGAAAAAAAGTTGATTGATGGCATGATCAAAAACGGATACTCAGCAGAGTATGCCAAGCGGGTTTTTCGGCAGCTGGAAGGATTCGGCAGCTATGGCTTTCCGGAAAGTCATGCCGTGAGTTTTGCGTTGCTGGTGTATGTGTCGGCCTGGCTGAAGTGCTATTATCCCGATGTGTTTACCTGCGCGCTGCTGAACAGTTTGCCCATGGGCTTTTATCAGCCGGCCCAGCTGGTGACCGATGCCCGCAAGCATGGCGTGGAGGTGCGGCCCGTGGATGTGAACTACTCCACCTGGGATCATCACCTGGAAGAAAAGGCGGGGAAGTACTGTGCCCTGCGGCTGGGCTTCCGGCAGGTGAAGGGCCTGCGCGAAGACGACATCCGGCTGCTGGAGCAGGCCCGCGGCAGCGGCTTCACCTCGGTTCAGCAGCTGCATGCCTTAGCATTAGGGGAGGCCACGCTGGAAAAACTGGCCGATGCCGATGCGTTCCGTTCGTTGCAGTACGACAGGCGGCAGGCGCTGTGGCAGGTATCGACTCAGGAAAAGCCCACGGCTGTTTTTGGTAGTGGCCTGATGGAAGAGCCTGCCGTGGAATTGCCGGACATGGCACTCTCCGAACACGTGGTGCACGACTATGCCGCCACCTCGCTGTCGCTGAAGGCGCACCCTGTTCATTTTCTGCGCCCGCACTTAGAGCAACTGCGCGTTACCGCCACGGCAGCGCTGGCCACCGCCCAGAACGGTGCCCCGGTGAAAGTAGCGGGCCTGATTCTGATCCGGCAGCGGCCCGGCACCGCCAAGGGTGTATGTTTTGTGACGCTGGAAGATGAAACGGGCGTGGCCAACCTGGTGATCTTTGAAAAGCAGTTTGATGTGTACCGTAAGGAAATCATTCAGGCGCGCCTGCTGCTGGCCGAGGGCACGGTGCAGAAAGAAGGCGAGGTGATTCACGTAATCGTGAAGCGCTGCTTCGATGTATCGGCTCTGCTGCGCACGCTTACCCCGCAGATGCAGCGCGAGCTGGCCGTGGCCGCTTCGCGGGCCGATGAGAAGACAGCCATCCACGATCCGCGCAGGACCGCACCCCCCGGCCCCGGCTCCACAGGAGATGGGGAGAAAAGCAGGCCCGGAGCACAAACCAAAATCTGGTCGGAAGGGCGTAATTTCCGGTGAGCGCGTGCACGTTGCCTTCTGCGGTTTTGAACGTTGCGCCACGGCAGCTGCGGGGTGAGTCGGGCTTTCCATGGCGGGATTCTAAAAGCAGTTCGAAATGCTGCCGCGGTGGACAACCGTTTTGCTACCTTTGGTTGTTTGTAAAACGGATGAGGTGATGGTGGCCGATCTTTTCAAAATGCTTGCCGGCATCGGGGTGTTTGTGGTGGGCATGGGCTTCCTGGAAGAAAGCCTGCGCCGCCTGGCGGGCCGCACCTTTAAACTCTTTCTGCGTCAACATACTTCCAGTAAAATCAAGGCCATCGGGGGAGGGGCGCTCGTTACGGCCGCGCTGCAGAGCAGTTCGGTGGTGAACCTGATGGTGCTCGCCTTTGTGGGCGCAGGCGTTATCACGATGAAGAATGCGCTGGCCGTCATTCTGGGCGCCAACATCGGCACAACCCTCACGGGTTGGATGGTGGCCACCCTCGGTTTTGAAATTTCAATGGAGGCGCTGGCCTGGCCGCTCGTGGGCATCGGGGGCATTGCGCTGGCAGCCCTGCGCACGGGCTCAAAAGCGTTCTACTGGATGCGCTTCGTGTTCGGATTCGGGCTGCTGTTTATCGGGCTGGAATTCATGAAGACCAGTTTCCTTGCCCTGGCTCACACATTCGATTTTTCCGCGCTAAGCAACTATCCTGCCGTGGTGTTTGTGCTGGTGGGCGTGGTGCTCACGTCGGTCATTCAGTCGAGTTCGGCCACGGTGGCGATCGTGCTCGCGGCCCTCTATGCCAATTCGCTGTCGCTCCTGGCAGCCATGGCCGTGGTGCTGGGCTCGGAGGTGGGCACCACCATCAAGCTGCTGCTGGCCGCCATGGGCGGTGTGCCCGCCAAGAAGCGTGTGGCCTTCGGCAACTTCTTCTATAATTCCGTGGTGATCATGTTGGTGCTGATTTTCCTGCAGCCCATCCACACGCTGCTCACGGATGCGATGGGCCTCCGCAACCCGCTCACGGCCCTGGTCTTCTTCCAAACCTTCATCAATGTGGCGGGCGTGCTTTTCTTTCTGCCTTTTCTGAATGTGTTTGAGCGCTGGCTCAGCAAGCGCTTCAGCGAAGACGATGGCGGCGCCCATTTTCTTTCGCTCGTGCCGCCGTCGGCTGGCGACCTCGCCGTGGAAACACTGGAAAAGGAGGCCGACCGCTACCTGTGGTACACGCTCGACTTCCTGCTGCATTCCTTCCACCTGCACGATGACTTCCATCCACCCGCTGTGGATCAGGCGTTTCATCGCAAACATCACGGTGACAAGTACGAACAACTCAAGCGAGTGCACGGCGAGATGCACGCCTACTTTCTGGCGATCAACAAAAGTGCCCTTACGGCAGATGAAAGTGAACAGGCCGAACGCCTCATGTCATCCATCCGCAATGCGCTGTTTGCCTGTAAGAGCATACACGACTCGCTGGGCGACATTGATCAGTTCCGCAACTCCTCGAATGAGGCCAAATACCGCTATTACCAGCGCGTGAAGGATTCCATGCACCGGTTTTGCCGCGAGGTGGAAGACATCATGCGGGTGGGCGGGGAGAGCAGCCGCTTCGAGCGGCTGGTGAAATTATTCCAGCAGGTGCGCGGGAGGTATCCCGAGGAGCTCAGGAAAATGTACGACCCCGCCACACGGGAGGCAGTGACGGAAGTGGAAGTCTCCACGCTCATCAACTTCA
>CANGUI010000164.1 GCA_947457025.1 Flammeovirgaceae bacterium
CGGGTGGCGCGCGACAAGTATGTGGGCACTGAAGAACTCGACCGCATTCTGCGCGAAGAGATTGCCGCGCTGTTGGCGGAAACAGCCCGCCCGGAGTTGCCGGACTTTGAGACGCCACCCGGTGTGAAGCCCTACGTGCTGATGGTAGTGGGCGTTAACGGGGTGGGCAAAACCACAGCCATCGGGAAGCTTGCCGCGCAGTATAAAAAGCACGGCAAGGTGGTGGTATTGGGTGCGGCGGATACGTTTCGGGCTGCGGCCGTGGATCAGCTGAAGTTGTGGGGCGAACGCGTGGGTGTGCCCGTGGTGGAGAAGGGCATGAATGCCGACCCGTCTTCCGTGGCGTACGAGGCGGTAAAAGCCGGCGTGGAGCGCGGGGCGGATGTGGTGATTGTGGATACGGCGGGGCGCCTGCACACGAAGGTGAACCTGATGCAGGAGCTCTCGAAGATCAAGCGTGTGATGGAAAAAGTTTTACCGGCGGCACCGCACGATGTGCTGTTGGTGCTGGATGGCAGCACCGGACAGAACGCCCTGGTGCAGGCACGCGAGTTTACAAAAGCCACGGAGGTGACCTGCCTGGCCATCACGAAGCTGGATGGCACCGCCAAAGGGGGCGTGGTGATTGGCATCAGCGATGAGTTCAAGATCCCCGTGCGGTACATCGGCGTGGGCGAAAAGGTGGGCGACCTGCAGGTGTTTAACCGATCGCAGTTTGTTGATTCGCTTTTTGGAAAATAGGCGCCAGTCGGCAACCGGGACAACCTACTTGCCGAGGTTCGTTGCCACAGGTTGTTTGCGCACCGGAATTTTGATGAATATCTGGTAGTTTGCGCCCCAGGCATCGTTGCGTGCGGTGCGGCCGAACCCGGGAACATCATAGGGTTGGAGGTTCTCATTGCCGCGCAGGTTCAACCCGAATTTATAGCGGAACGTGTAGCCCATCCAGAGCCACTTCCACACCTTTACGCGCAGGCCGCCGGTGAGTTCTCGCCAGGACGCACGGCCCTCGTTACCCTGTATGGTTTGGGTTACATTTCCGAAAGCCGTGCTCGGGCTGGTGATAACGGCCTCGTTGGTGAACTGCGATTGGCCCACGCGAAGCCCCAGAAAAATCATGTTGCGGTCGGGGTCTTTCAGGAGGAAGTTGACATCGCCACCCACGCGCCAGTATGTACCCGTGTTGGCGTAGTAGCCATTATCGAGCGAATCGCGAAAAGTGGATTGGCCATAGTCAACAGCGAGGTAGTAGCGATAGAAGTCGATGTCGGTGTTGATCTCGTAGCCGCTGTAGGGGCTGCCGAGGGATTCCCGGAGGTAAGGAAACAGGTCGAAGCCTACGCGGATGCCGGTGGGCGCGTACGACCGGGTGGTGTCGCGCGGCTTTTCTTTCTGCCCGTAAACCGAGAGGAGGCCGGCCAGCATCAGCCAACTAAAAGCGAAGCGTAGCATTACGGGAAACGGTGGTTAGCAGTTGGCGGTTGGTGATCTGGAGCGTGTTGGCGCCAAAGGTGTTGACGGAGAAATCCAGGTCGCGGTGGTAGATGATGGCGCCGCAATCCGGATTGAGCACGAGCGCCTGGTTGCGGTAGGTGAAGGTAATGGAGTCCTTCCGGTTGCTGCGCACAAAGATGAAGGTGGTGTTGGCAGCCGCCGGATTTACGGGCAGCGATACGGCATTGGCATTTACGTTGGTCAGGATGGGTTGCTTCAGGCCGCTGATGGCGATACTGGAAAACTGGACAGTTTGGGCGGCACCGGAGGCGTTCACAAAGGCCAGCTCAATGTTTGATTTATTATTTTTAACACAGTCGCCCGGATTAAAACATCCGCCCAGCAACAGCGCCATTGAAAACCATCCCAACCGATTCATGGATCAAATAGGCTCAAATATACCGTACAGGCAGGTACAAAATCCGGGCCGGGGGGAATTTTGCTACCTTTGTACTTTGTCCGTGAATTTGTGAAAACGAAAGGAAACGCCTCCACAAAAGTAAATATTGTCACCCTCGGGTGCTCGAAAAACCAGGTTGACTCCGAAGTGCTGCTGACCCAGTTACGCGGCAACGGCATTGACGCCGTGCACGAAGGCACGGATGATGACGCCAACGTGGTGGTGATCAACACGTGCGGGTTTATTGATAACGCCAAGCAGGAATCCATCGACACCATTCTGCGGTATGTGGATGCAAAGTCTGAAGGGATTGTGGATAAGGTGTACGTCACCGGCTGCCTGTCGGAGCGGTATAAACATGATCTGGAGAAAGAGATTCCGGAAGTGGACGCGTGGTTTGGCACGCGCGACCTTTCGCGGCTGCTCAAACAATTTCGCGCCAACTATAAGCAGGAACTGGTAGGCGAGCGGATCCTGACGAACCCCTCCCACTTTGCCTACCTGAAAATTTCCGAGGGCTGCGACCGCCCCTGTTCGTTCTGCGCCATTCCGCTCATGCGCGGCAAGCACGTGTCGCGCCCAATGGAAGAATTGGTGCGCGAAGCAAAAAACCTGGCCCGTAACGGAACGAAAGAGTTGTTGCTGATTGCGCAGGATTCCACCTACTACGGCCTTGACCTGTACAAAAAGCGGGCGCTGGCCGACCTGCTGCAACAGCTGTCGGACGTGGAGGGTATTGAGTGGATTCGCCTCCACTACGCCTTTCCGGCGGGATTTCCGCTGGACGTACTGGAGGTGATGGCCGCGCGGCCCAACATCTGCAAATACCTGGACATCCCGCTGCAGCACGGCGCCACGGAGATGTTGAAAATCATGCGCCGCGGCATTACGCGCGAAAAAACGGAGGAACTGCTCCACACCATCCGCGCGAAAGTTCCGGGCATCGCCATCCGCACCACGCTGATCGCAGGTCACCCCGGCGAGACGGATGCTCACTTTCAGGAGATGTATGATTTTGTGGCGCGTGCCCGCTTCGAACGGCTTGGCGTGTTCGCCTACTCGCACGAAGAAAATACCCACTCGCACACGCTGCCAGACGATGTGCCTCCGGAAGTGAAGCAGGAACGGCTGGAGGAAATCATGGAACTGCAGCAGGGGATTTCGCTGGAATTGAATCAGGCCAAAGTGGGGAAAACCTATCGCGTGCTGATCGACCGTAAGGAGAGCGGCTTATTTGTGGGTCGCACCGAATTCGATTCGCCCGAAGTGGACAACGAAGTATTGATTGCCGGCGAAGACTACCTGCGCCTGGGCGACTTTGTGCCGGTAACGATTGAAAGTGCGACCGAGTTTGACCTGATGGGGCGGGTGGCGCCGGTGCCCGTCTTTTCGTAATGTTACGTTCCTGTTCGATGCGAACCCCAACCTCACGCCCATGCACGTGCACCGCCTGCCGCTGAACGAGACGAAATCATTCTCTCCTTTTTTCCTCGACTACATCTCACAGAAAAGCGAACTCGCCCCCTTCTACAACCGCTTTCCCCTTCCCGAAAATTTCGACAAACAACTGGCTGAAAAGAAAGCCGCCTTTCCCCCGGAGCAGCGTGCCACGCTGCATGACGCGCTCACCCGCCAGTATGCCGGCCTGCTGAAGGCGGAAGCGGTGGAGCGGAACATCGATGCCCTGCGCGGGGAGCATGCCTTCACGGTAACCACCGGCCATCAGCTCAATATTTTCACGGGGCCGCTGTATTTTATTTTCAAGATCATTACCGTTATCAATGCATGCCGTGAACTCCGGGCACGCTATCCGCAGTACACGTTTGTACCCGTTTTCTGGATGGCCAGCGAAGATCATGACTATGAGGAAATCAGTTCCTTCCGGCTGCTGGGTAAAAAAATCACCTGGGCCACCGAACAGCACGGAGCCGTGGGGCGCTTCTCCACCGCAGGACTGTCCGACATCGCGCGCGAACTTCCGGCCGCGGCCGCATTCTTTGCAGATGCCTATGCCCGCAACAAGACGCTGGCCGCCGCTGTGCGCCAGTATGTGTCGCACCTTTTTGGTCAGGATGGGCTGGTTGTGATCGATGGCGATGATGTTGCGCTGAAAAAAACCTTTGCCCTCATCGCCGGGCAGGAGTTGTTTCACAGCCGCTCCCACAGCCTGGTGGAAAAGCAAAATGCGGCACTTGAAAAATTGGGCTACCCGGCACAGGTATTCTCACGGCCGATCAATCTCTTTTATCTCGCCGATGATGTGCGGGCTCGCATCGAACGGGCGGGCGATTCGTTTGTGGTGGTGGATCACGCCAAACGGTTTACGGAAGCCGAGATCCGCCATGAGCTGGCGACTCATCCGGAGCGGTTCAGTCCGAATGTCATCCTGCGGCCCGTGTATCAGGAGTTGATCCTGCCGAACCTCGCCTATTGCGGAGGACCGGCGGAGATGGTGTACTGGCTGCAACTGAAAGGCGTCTTCGACCATGCGGGTGTGCCGTTTCCCATCCTGCTGCCGCGCAACTTTGCGATGGTGCTGCCTGCACCCGTGGCGAAAAAGTGGGAAAAAACCGGCATGACATGGGCGGAGTTATTCGAAGACAAAAACTTTCTCCACAACCAGTGGATGCTCCGCAACGCGGAGCTGCCGCTATCCCTCGGCCAGGAGCTGTCTGCTACCCGTACCCTTTACGATCAGGTGCAACAACACGCCGCCACGATTGACGCCAGCCTCGTGCGCATGGTGGCCGCCGCCGCGAAACGCGCCGTGGACGGCCTCGAAACCATTGAACACAAATTTCTCCGCGCGGCCAAACGCCACCAGCGCGACAAACTGCAACAGATCGATGCGGTGAAAGATGCGCTGTTCCCGAACGGCAGCCTGCAGGAGCGCACCGACAGCTTTCTGAATTTCTACCTCGAAGACCCGTACTTCCTGGATCGCCTGCGCGAGCACCTCGATCCGTTTGATTTCCGGTTCACGCTGCTTCACTACACATGACGAAGGCAGCGCTCCGCACGCAGTTCCTCGCCCGGCGACAGGCCTTGTCGGACGATGTGGTGGCCGCCCGCAGCAAGGTGCTGTGCGACCGGCTGTTTGCCTCTTTTGATTTCTCGTTTCACAAATTCGTGCACACGTTCCTGCCCATGGAACAGCGAAACGAGCCGGATACCTGGCTGGTGATGGACCGCTGGCGCCGGGAATTTCCGCACCTGCGGATTGTGTTGCCGAAAATGCAAGCTGATGGCGCACTGGTTCATGTGGAGTTTGAAGGATTGCACCAACTCAAAAGAAATGCGTGGGGCATTCCCGAGCCTGCACAGGGTACTGAACTCGCTCCCGCCAAACTGGATTTTGTTTTGGTGCCCCTGTTGGCGGCCGACC
>CANGUI010000165.1 GCA_947457025.1 Flammeovirgaceae bacterium
ATAGCGTCATCAGAAAATTGGTAAATTTTGGTCTCGATTCGTTGATTAAAGTGAAGATTCTAACTGATTCTGGTGCATCGGAATCCATCCGGTTAGATAAGTATGACAGGCTACCCGCCATCGACCTTTCAGTTGTTCCGCTTGATGAGTCATTCAATCAATATCAGAAGCGGCTCTTTGATTTATTTTTTTCTACACTCGTAGTTATCAGTGTGATGTCTTGGCTCGCGCCATTGATCGGTTTGCTGATCAAGTTAGACTCGAAAGGCCCGGTTTTCTTTGTCCAAGAGCGAAGCGGAAGATTGAACAAATCATTCAATTGCTTCAAGTTTCGATCGATGAAAACCAGCGTAGATGCTCACGAGAAACAAGCCTCTAAAGGAGATCCTCGCATAACCAAATTGGGTGCTTTCCTCCGCAAGTCAAGTATCGATGAACTGCCTCAGTTCTTTAATGTCTTCCTGGGCGACATGTCGGTGGTTGGCCCACGCCCTCACATGCTTAAACACACCCAAGAATACAGTAAGCTGATTGAAAAATTCATGGGCCGCCACTACGTAAAACCCGGCATTACCGGCCTGGCCCAGTGCATGGGGTATCGGGGCGAGACCCAAACCGTTCAAGACATGGAAAACCGCGTTCGCCTCGACCGCTATTACATCGAAAATTGGTCGTTCTGGCTGGATATCAAGATTATTTTCCTTACCGTCGTCAGCCTGATCCGCGGAAGTGACAAAGCCTACTAACTTTGCTGGGTGAACCTGCTCTTAACGCTTGTCTATGGTGGTATCTCACTGGTCGTGGCGATTCTTGCCTTCCCCATCCTGATCAACTTGCTGCACCGCTGGCAGTTGCTGGATCACCCCTCGAATCATAAAATACACCCCTCCTTCACACCTTCAATGGGTGGTATCTGCATTTTGCTGGCAGTTTCGATCACCCTACTGATTGCATTTCCAATGAGCGAGTGGGCCAGGCTGAAATTCTATTTCATTTCCCTCGCCGTGATTCTGGTGGTGGGACTTCGCGATGACATTCTCAACCTTACGCCGTGGCAAAAGCTGGTGGGGCAATTTCTCCCGGTTTTTCTGGTTGTCTTCCTGGGTGGGGTTGAAATTACATCGTTGTATGGATTCTGGCACTCTCCTTTTCCGGAGTGGGCAAGCTGGGTGATCACCACATTTGTACTCGTGGTGTTAACAAATTCTTACAATCTGATCGATGGCATTGACGGCCTGGCGGGCATTGTCAGTGCCATTATTTTCCTCGTATTAGCGGTATGGTTTTGGATGACCGGTGATGAATACCTGGCTACGCTCGCTGGCGTATTTTTCGGAGCAATAGTTGGCTTCCTGTATTACAACTGGTCGCCATCCAAAATATTTATGGGCGACACGGGCACGCTGCCCATCGGTTTCACCATGTCTGTTTTGGTTGTCATTTTTATGGAAGAAAACAACCGGTTGGATCCAGCCAGCCCCCATAAATTCAATGCCTCGATTGGTACAGCTGTATGCCTGTTCGTTATTCCCGTATTTGATACGGTTCGGGTGGTGATTCTGCGGCTCCTAGCTGGTCAGTCACCTTTCCGGGCCGATCGCAACCACCTTCACCATCAACTGCTTCGGCTGGGTTTCACCCATGCGCAAACGGCATTCGTGCTGGGCGCGATTAATCTAGCGTTCATCGGGCTGGCATGGTTTGGGAAAAACTGGCCGGAACCGCTACTTTTGACCCTGGTAACCATTAGCTGCATTATGCTGGGTGCTATTTTTAACCGAGCTGAAAAAAATCGGAATGCGCGAAAAAATTGAACGAATCCGGCAAGAGATAGATGCCTTTGCAAACGATACCCGGGAAGCGGTAGAGCGCTTCCGCCTCACGTTCCTTGCCCGCAGCGGGTCCATCCCGGCCTTATTCGAGGAATTCAAAGCGGTGTCTGCGGATGAAAAAAAAGTGCTGGGCAAAGTCCTCAACGAATTGAAAAACCTGGCCGAAACGCGCCTGCGGGAGGCAACCGCACGCCTGGAAACCAGCGCGACAGGAGCCCAGTCAGCGCTCGACCTCACCTTGCCCGTTATCCCCAACGAAGTCGGCAACCTGCACCCGCTTAACCAAACCCGCTATCGCATTATCGAGATTTTCGAAAGATTGGGCTTTAACGTGTCCGATGGGCCCGAAGTAGAAGACGATTGGCATAATTTCTCCGCCCTCAACTTCCCGCCCAACCACCCAGCCCGCGAAATGCAGGACACATTTTTTGTAGAACGCAATCCAGACATGCTGCTGCGCACCCACACCAGCAACGTGCAAATCCGGTTGCTCGAAAAGCAAAAACCGCCCGTTCGCTCCATCATGCCCGGGCGCGTCTATCGCAACGAAGCCATCTCGGCCCGGGCGCATTGCTTCTTTCACCAGGTGGAAGGCTTGTACGTTGACCGAAACGTGGGCTTTGCTGACCTCAAACAAACCCTCTACCACTTTGCGAAAGAAATGTTCGGGGCGGATACCAAAATCCGGTTGCGGCCGTCTTTCTTTCCCTTCACCGAACCCAGTGCCGAAATCGATATCTCCTGCCTCATCTGCAAGGGCAAAGGCTGTAACGTGTGCAAATACTCCGGCTGGGTAGAAATTGCCGGCTCGGGCATGGTGCACCCCAATGTGCTGCGAAATGTCGGGGTTGACCCGGAAGAGTTTACCGGCTTTGCCTTCGGCATGGGGATCGAGCGGATTACCATGCTGCGCTACGGCATCAACGACTTGCGGCTGTTCTCCGAAAATGATATTCGATTCTTGCGGCAATTCCAGACGGTGATCTGATGCGGGTGCCGTTTGTTGACCTAACGGCCCAGTACCAAGCCACGCGCGAAGCCGTAGACAACGCCATTCAGGCGGTGGTCGCCTCGGGCACCTTCATTCACTCCGCTCCGGTAAACCAATTTGAAAGCGCCTGGGCGCAGGCAATAGGCTGTAACCATGCCATTGGTGTAGCCAACGGTACGGATGCCCTTTTTGCCATTCTCAGATCACTACACATTGGCGCGGGCGATGAGGTGATTACCCCCGCCTGGAGCTGGATTTCCAGTGCGGAAACCATCTCCCTAACGGGCGCCAAACCCGTGTTTGCCGATGTTGATCCCGGCACATTCACGCTTGCCCCGCACGATGTAGCGCTTAAAATCACGCCCCGCACCAAAGCGCTGGTGGTAGTGCATCTTTACGGGGCAGTAGCGGATATGCCGGCCTTGCAGGCCATCGCCAAAGCCAATGGCCTTTGGATAATCGAAGACTGCGCACAAGCCCACCTCTCTACCGCCCACGGCGCAACCGCCGGCAGTTTTGGCGTTGCGTCTGCGTTCAGTTTTTATCCCACCAAAAATCTGGGCGCTATGGGCGATGCGGGCGCGGTGCTAACGCACGATGCCGATCTGGCCGTGCGCATCCGGCGCTTTGTAAACCACGGCGGCCTTACCAAAGACGAGCATCTGGTTCCCGGCATCAACAGTCGGTTAGACGCGCTTCAGGCAAGTATCCTGCTTGCCAAGTTGCCGCAATTGCCAGCCTGGAATGCCCAGCGCAAACGGCACGCGGCCCACTACCAGGCGCGCCTGGCGCACCTTACCGCCCTGCAGCTTCCGGCCGTGACCGAGGGCCATACCGTGCATTTGTTTGTGGTGCGTTGCCACCGCCGCAACGAGCTCCAGGCCCACCTGCAAGCGCACGGGGTGTCTACCCACGTGCACTACCCCAGTGCCATTCCTTTTGAGCCCGCCTACGCCTCCTTCGGGCACCAGCTGGCAGACTTCCCGGTATCGGCCAAGTTGCAACAACACGTTTTATCTCTGCCGGTTTATCCCGAACTTTCGGATGAACAGGTTGACTACGTGTGCGATTGCATCCAACATTTCTATGAACGATAAACGCCCTTTTCAGTCCGTCGGCATCATCGGCGCGGGCACCATGGGCAGCGGCATTGCCCAGGTGTGTGCCCAAAGCGGGTACCCGGTGCGGGTATATGATGTAAATCCGGCACTTCTTGAGCATGCACGCCACCAGATCGAGCAACGCCTGCAGACGCTCGTCACCAAAGACAAACTCACGGCCACGCAACGCAGCGATATCCTGAACCGCATCCGTTGGACGGAAGACCTGCGCAGCATGACGGTGGATCTGATCGTGGAAGCCGTTGTAGAACGACTCGATGTTAAGCAGCATCTCCTCACCGAACTCGAGGCCATCAACGAAGGAAAGGTAGTGCTGACCACCAATACCTCTTCAATTCCGGTCACGCAAATCGCTGCCTTGCTCCGTAACCCCGCCAACCTGGCCGGCCTGCACTTCTTCAATCCTGCCCCGGTCATGAAACTGGTAGAAATCATTTCTGGCGCAGCCACACAACCCGAGTGGGTGGAGCAACTCCGCCTTTTCGTTACCTCCCTCGGAAAAGTGGCCGTGGTGGCAAAAGAATCGCCCGGCTTCATCGTCAACCGCGTAGCACGCCCGTTTTATACGGAAGCTATTCAACTGCTCGAAGAAGGCGTGGCCGATGCGGAAACCATCGATGCGCTGATGAAGGCTGCCGGTTTCAAAATGGGGCCCTTCGAACTCATCGACCTGATTGGCGTGGATGTCAACCTCGCGGTAACCAAATCGATTTATCAAGGCTTCCACCAACAAGCACGCTTCCGGCCGAGCCGCACGCAGCAACAACTGGTGGACGCAGGCCACCTCGGCAGAAAAACAGGCAAGGGGTTTTATGGGTATCCCGAAGCAAAATAGCCGTGTAGCGCTCCTGGCAGTTTATGCCGCCCGCCTCATGCATGTGTGCCGTGCCCGTGTGGTGCGCGTGGCAACACCCCTCTGCCTGGTGGGCTTCCTGCTGATCGCCTCCTGCGAGCCGCAGCTCGTAGACGACCCCATACCCATCGTGGCTTTCAACGACATCGTGCTCGACCTGAACTTTCCGGAAAACACTGCGCTGCGCAACGCCGGGGGCTTTCGCGAATTGTCGCGCGGCGGGGTGCGCGGCATCATTCTCTACCGCAACGCCGGCAACCAGTTTTTTGCCTTCGAACGCAACTGCTCGTACCGCCCCGGCGATGCGTGTGCCACAGTCAACGTGCACGTTTCCGGACTCTTCCTGACGGACCCCTGCTGCAATTCTTCCTTTGATTTTACTTCCGGCGCCCCCACCGGCGGGCCCGCATGGCGACCGCTGCTACAATACCGCGCAGAACTGGTGGGCTCCGTGCTCACGATTACAGAC
>CANGUI010000166.1 GCA_947457025.1 Flammeovirgaceae bacterium
ACCGGCAAACCGATAGGAGCAACAGTAATTTACGAGCTACTGCCCGAGGGCAAGCAGCTTGGCTCTGTTGAATCCGATCCGGAAACCGGGGCATACGAAATAAAATTACCGGGGGGGCAGTTGTACGGCGTACGGGCTGAGGCCCCCGACCATATCAGCCAAAACCAAAATCTTGATCTGCGGGAAATCAAGCAGGATCGGGTACTCGACCAACAGAACATTGCTATGAAGCCGCAGGAAAAGAAGCTGGAAGACATCATTGTTTCACCCATCGTGCCCGCTGCTAGTATTGCACTTAACAATGTTTTCTTCGACTTTTCAAAGGCGGTTTTGCGCCCTGAGTCGTTTCCGGAGTTGAATCGTCTGGTCGACCTGTTGAAGGAACGACCACAGATGGAAGTAGAGGTTGCCGGCCATACCGACTCGTCTGGGCCGGAATCGTTTAATCTCCTCCTTTCACAGTTTCGCGCCGAGGCAGTAACAAGCTATCTCACCGCAAAGGGCATTCAGCCCAGCCGGATCAAGACCAGCTTTTTTGGCGAAGCCAGACCGGTGGTGAGTAACGATACCCGCGAGGGAAGAAATAAGAACAGGCGGGTGGAATTTATTTTCATCAAACTCTAAAGCAGCATGAGGTTAATCGTTTTCCTTTTTGGGCTGATCATCTTCCACGCGGGTGTCTGTCAGGAGGATACCTTGGTGTATGCCACCGGAAAAATTGTGAGCGTAGCAACGAAAGAACCCGTGGTGGCGCGCGTTACCTATGAGAGCATTCCCTACGGCAGCCATGCGGGCATGTTGAATGGTAGCGAGTACCGGTTTGCTTTCTTTGATCGCGAAAAATATTCAATTGTTGTTGAGGCCCCTGGCTATAATAAAGCCAAATTCCTGCTGGATCCGGCTACAGCCCGGGAGCGAGTCGTAACCCTTGACATTGAACTGGTACGTACGGAGGTGGTAGCCAGTGCGCCACCGGCAGCCGATGCACCGTCCCGACCTCGCACTCATGAATTGCATGTCGGCAATATCATTCCGCTTCCTAATCTAACGTTTCAGCCACGAAGTACAATCATTGATAAAACGTCCTACCAGGAGCTCGATGAAATCCTGAAAATACTTCGCAACAATCCTCGGCTGGTTATTCAACTGGAAGGGCATACCGACCTTCAAGGTAATCCGCAGCAGCTCATGAAACTTTCAGAAGATCGGGTGGAAGCCGTGCGGAAATACCTGATAGATAAAGGTGTCAGCAAGAGTCAGGTGAAAACCAAGGCATTCGGTGGCACGCGCCCGCTCTCAACGGAAAATACAGATGCCGCTCGCGCTTTAAACCGCCGCGTGGAAGTCCGGATTCTGGAAAACTAAGAAACGATCGTTCGGGTGAGCTGTATCAGCTCGCGCAGTTCGCGCGTACGGGCAGACTGGTAATACTGCTCGGATTGCCGCAACTTATCATCACTGGCTTTCCAGCTGCCGTCATTGTAAGCTTTCACAGCCTGGTTAAAGAGCAGTAGTCCGTTCAGTTGCTCATCAGACACGGCCTGATCCAAATTACCGGAATAATCAAACACGGTCTTGTTCGCGCGCGCGACAGGCGCCTGCCGTACATATTTAGTTCGGATGCGATTGATTTCAGCCTCATCAGTGATAAAGCCGGTCAGCCGATCTGTAGTTTCAATCAGGATTTCGCGCGAAGGCAGTTGCACTGTCAGGAAAATATGATAGTTCGTTTCATACACCCTGTACGGGATGTTGAGTTCGTTGAGAATAACTGTATATAATGCTGTTGCAGTCAGGCAATCATAGACACCGTCCGCCAATTGATTAAATTCCACCAGGGGCTGGTATTGTTCAAAGAAGGCCTTGCTGGTTTTTCGGTAAACCTGAAAAAGGAACTGCACATCGTCTTTATGCCGCTGGTCCTTCAGCATGTTTACGTGGCGGGCAACGCGTCCCTCAAATGCTTCAAAACCGGCCTTATCAACTGTTCCGGTTTCCCAGAATCCAAGTAATGTCTGCCCTTTGCAGACCAGGTTGGCCACAAGCACCAAAACGAGACAGATTTTCATAGAAAGATCAAATTCATAACATAAAATTAACAATAAATTAATATAAGCCAATTTTTGGGTAACAATTTATTAATCTGAATCAAGGTTCCCTGATTTTTTCTACTTTAACCGAATATGGAGATTAACCCTATTTCCGGCTTTTCTGCGCTTTTTGAGGCACAGAAGGTCCGCAGTTTGCTATTCAGGTCGCAGTCGGTTACCCAGCGACGCGCACGACTGGCAAAAATTGAACGCTGGGTAGTAGCCAATCGCACGGCTATCATTAAGGCGGTGCAAGCCGATTTTTACCGTCCGGAAGTCGAAATCGAGATAACTGAAATAATCGGGGTTTTAAGTGAAGTCCGCCATGCCCAGGCGGCCCTACGGCAGTGGAGTCGTTCCAAGCTTGTAGATGCACCGCTACACTACCTGGGAACACGAACTTACATTCGATACGAGCCAAAGGGCGTCTGCCTGATTCTGGCGCCTTGGAATTATCCCTTTAACCTTTGCCTGGCTCCGCTCGTATCGTGCCTGGCTGCTGGCAATACAGCAGTCATCAAACCCTCCGAATACATGCCCCACACGGGTACACTGGTTGCACAAATGATCAACGAGTTGTTTTCGCCCGACGAGGTGGCGGTTGTGCAGGGAGATGCTGCTACCTCTCAGGAATTGCTGCGTTTTCCCTTCGACCACATCTTTTTCACGGGCAGTCCGGCCGTGGGAAAACTCGTGATGAAGGCCGCAGCCGAAAATCTCGCCTCCGTTACGCTGGAGTTGGGCGGTAAATCCCCCTGTGTGGTGGATGGTACCGGATCCCTGGCTATCGCGGCCAGGCGAATTGCCTTCGGAAAGTTCTTCAATAACGGGCAGACGTGTATTGCGCCGGATTACCTCCTTATTCCCGAGCGATACGAGCAGGTTTTCGTTGAGCTCTTGCAGCAGGAAATACGTTCGCTTTTCGGGCAAGGCAGCGCAGTAGACCAACAATCAACTGATTATGCCCGCCTGGTAAATCAACGGCATTTCGACCGAATCAACGAGCTGGTTAAGCAGGCGAAAGCCGAAGGAGCCCAAGTACTGCAATCGACCGCACCAGACCGGGTAACCCGGTTTTATCCGCCTACTTTATTGTTGCATTCGCCACTACGCACGCGGGTGCTGGAAGAGGAAATATTCGGTCCGATTTTGCCTGTGATTTCTTACCGCACGGATGACGACGTGCTCGCCTTCATCAACAGCCGGCCCAAACCTTTGGCGATGTATGTGTTCAGTTCACGACAGGCTTTTCGCAAGCGGCTGGAACGGGAAACATCCGGCGGCGCACTGGTTTTCAACGACTGCCTCTTGCAATACACGCACCCCAACGTTCCGTTTGGCGGAGTAAACAACAGCGGAATCGGCAAAGCCCACGGCCAGTTTGGTTTTCAATCTTTCTCCAATGAAAAGCCGGTAATAAAACAAATGCCCGTCTGGGCCAATACCTATTTCTTTCACCCTCCCTACACCCCCCTCAAAAGAAAGTTATTGGATTTTCTGCTTCGGTGGATTCTTTAAACCTCGTGTTACGTTTAGAAATCTGATACCTGCCCTTCCGGCAGCGAAATTCGTAACTTTGTTAACTATTCGTAACACATGAAATGGGTAAAAAGAATTTTCTTCGGCGTTGTCATTTTTGTGGCCATCCTGCTTGCGGCTGTTATCATTTTACCGCGTATCTATAAAGACGAGATCAAAGCCGCAATTGATCGGGAGATTTCCAAAAGTATCCATGCGGATGTGGTGTTTGATGTGAATAACTTCAACCTTACCCTGTTTCGCAATTTTCCGAGCATGACTGTCCAAATAGACGAGTTGGGCGTTTTCAATCGGGCACCATTTCAGGGCGTTCCACTATTTGTTATGCAGCGGCTGGAGATTGAACTGAATCTGAAAGACCTGCTTTTCGGAGATCACATCCGAATCAAAGGAGTGTCGCTAATCCAGCCACAGATTACCATAAAGGTGCTTCCCGATGGTCGGGCAAATTATGATATTTTGTATCCGGATACCGCAGCAGCGGCGCCGGCAGCCGAGGAACCCGCGGCATTTCAGTTTGGGATCGATCACTGGCAGGTCAGCGATGGGCAGGTGGTATATGATGATCAGTCGATGCCCTACATCCTGCAACTGAAAGGGCTCCAGCATGAAGGGCATGGAGATTTTGATCAGACCGCTTTTGATCTCCACACGCACACGGTGGTGGACTCGCTCACCACTTCTTTCGACGGCCTCGAGCTGCTCACCAACAAGCGGGTTTCGATCGATGCCGTCATCGAAATCGCGGAAGATTATACGCGCTACACATTCCGCGATAATCAGACGAAGGTCAACGACTTCGCATTGTCATTTGAGGGGTGGGTTAAGATGAATCCGAATGACTTTGGTATGGACATCCGGGTGACCACACCTGAAAACAGTTTCAAAAGTCTGCTGTCGCTCGTGCCGGGCATTTATACCCGGGACTTTGGTACCCTCAAGACCTCGGGGTATCTCGCTTTCGCGGGATTTGCAAAAGGTACCTACAGCGATACGCAGGTGCCCGCTTTCAACCTCAATTTGAACGTGAAAGACGGCCTCTTTCAATACCCTGAATTGCCCACGGCGGTAAAAAATATCAACCTCGATTTAGGGATTGATCATCAAACCGGAAACATGGAGCAAACAGTTGTCAATCTGAAAACCCTGCACCTTGATTTCGGATCAAACCCGGTGGATGCGCGCCTCCTGATCGAAAATCTGAAAGATTACCGCATGGATGCATCCGTTGTGGCCCAACTCAACCTTTCGGAGCTGACCCGGATGTTTCCGATGGAGGGCTTCGAGTTGAAGGGCAACTTTGCACTGAACGTAAAAGCGAGTGGTGTGTACGACAGCCTGCGAAAAATCATTCCCACGTTAGACATCGCGATGTCGCTTACCGATGGCTTTGCGAAGGCAAAGGAGTTTCCGCTGCCTTTGGAGCAGATGAGCATGAAGGCGACGGTAAAAAACACCAGTGGCAGAATGGCGGAAACCGTTGTGGATGTAAAAGATTTCGGGATGGTACTCGACCAGCAGAAATTCAACGCCAGCCTGGGGTTCAGCAACCTGGATGACTACACCTGGGATCTCAAAGCGAAAGGAGGAGTAGACCTTGCGAAAATGACAAAAGTTTTTCCTGTTGAGGGG
>CANGUI010000167.1 GCA_947457025.1 Flammeovirgaceae bacterium
GGCTGGAATAGCTCTCTTATTACTTTGGTTGTACGCAGCTGTCACGGGCCTGTCGCCATCAGTACTTCGGGCAGTCACCATGTTTTCGTTTGTTGTTCTTGCCCGTCCCTTTGGACAAGAGACGAACATCTATAATACGCTCGCAGTTGCAGCGTTTTGCCTTTTACTCTTTGATCCAATGATGATCATGTCTGTTGGCTTTCAGTTGAGTTTTCTTGCGGTCATCGGCATTGTGTACCTCCATCCGTTGTTGTATGACTGGTGGGAACCAAAATCGTACTGGCTCGACCAAATCTGGAAGGTGTCGTGTGTCTCCATCGCTGCTCAATTGGCTACTTTTCCACTTGGCCTCCTGTACTTTCATCAATTTCCTAATTATTTTTTGTTTTCGAATCTGATTGTGATTCCGGCTTCGTTTGCGGTACTTGTTGGTGGACTCGTTTTGCTGGTCGTTGCACCATTTGCGTGGGTGGGTAATCTGGTAGGGGTTGTTTTGGATAAGCTGATCTGGTTACTGAATGAATTTGTACTCTGGATAGAATCTTGGCCGTACAGCCTATCGGAGAATTGGTACATTTCCACCTGGCAATGCTGGGCGCTCCTGGCCATGGTGATTTCGTGGATTCTTCTTTTCCGCTACCGCCAGCTTCGCTGGCTTTATATAGCTACCGTGTTTGCCCTGGTTTTTGCGGGTGGATACTGGTATCGGTTTACCCGGGAGATCGCCATCGATCGGTTAACAGTATATCAGGTAAGCCGGTATGTTGCATTTGATCTGATCTCGGCTGGAGTTGCTTTTCAGCAGGTTGACTCAACGTTACTCCACGATGATGAGGGTTACCGATTTCATCTCGCTCCCAACCGGCTACGGGCTGCCGTGCACACGATCCGCACACTCGCTGACTATCCTGCATCGGAGATTCGCGGCGGCATCGTATGGGCGGTTCGAAAGGGAAACGTTATTGCATACCTTGCCGGAAAATCATTTTCTTTTCCGACAGATATCAAAATTGACTGGCTTCTGGTTTCAGGAACTGCCTTGCGTGATTTGAGCCAAATACCCCCCTCGGTATCTGTAGGTTGTCTGGTCTTCGATGGTAGTTGCCCGTCCTGGCTGGTAGGTAAACTTACGCACCAAGCCCGGGTCCGCGGTTGGCGCATCCATCGCGTCTCTGAAAAAGCTTTTCAAATCCAACTATGATAACTTACGAAGTATCGCAGCGGGTGGCGCGCATCACCCTTGACCGTCCCGAGAAGCGGAATGCCCTCAACCCACAGCTCATACAAGATCTTCGACAGGCGCTCACCGATGCCGAAGCTGATGAACGCGTCAAGGTTGTGGTATTGGCCGCCCGGGGAGACTCATTTTGTGCCGGTGCCGACCTTGGCCATCTTCAGCAGTTGCAACAAAATACCTTTGAGGAAAACAAAGTAGACAGTCAGCATTTGCGTCTGTTGTTCCAGCAAATCGTAGACCTAGAGAAAGTAGTTGTAGCCGAAGTACACGGGCCGGCGTTAGCGGGAGGCTGTGGGCTTGCCACGGTCTGCGATTTTGTTTTCGCGGCCCGTACGGCTACGTTTGGATATTCCGAGGTAAAAATCGGTTTTGTTCCTGCACTCGTAATGGTTTTTCTTATCCGAAAAGTGGGTGATCAACGGGCGCGTGCCCTGCTGCTGGGAGGACAGCCTGTGTCGGCAGAAGAAGCCCGAGTTCTCGGCATCGTGTTTCGGGTAACTGATCCTGAGCTCTTGTCTGCTGAAGTGGGGCTTTGGGTAGAGTCTATGATCCAATCCAATTCTGCACAGGCCATGGCGCGGACCAAAAAAATGCTGCGCATTGTGTACGACCTCCCACTCAATCAGGCCCTCGATTATGCCGTAGAGCAAAATGCGGAAGCCCGCGCCACCCGCGACTGCCAGCAGGGCATTGCCGCCTTTCTTGAGAAACGAAAAATTATGTGGTAGGAGCGGGCCGTTCCAAATCATTTCCTAATTTTCCCGACTACCAAAACACCCTTTATGATCTCCTGGCAAGGCATTTTTCCGGCACTCACTACCAAGTTCACGGCAGAGGATCAAATCGACTTCGCTCTTTTTGAGAAAAATCTGGCTGCTCAACTGGCTGCCGGGGTACACGGCATCATTCTTGGCGGAACGCTGGGTGAAGCCAGCGTGCTGACGCATGAAGAAAAATTTGATCTGCTGAAATTCACTGTGGAAAAAGTGGGTGGCCGGGTTCCTGTGGTGATGAATATCGCTGAAGGCAGTACGCGCGAAGCTGTGAAATGTGCCATGCAATCGGCCCGCCACGGTGCCGCCGCACTGATGATGCTACCCCCGATGCGATACAAATCCGACCACCGGGAAACGGTTGCGTTTTTTAGAGCAGTTGCTGAGACTACCTCGCTGCCAGTGATGGTGTACAATAATCCGGTGGATTATAAAGTAGAAGTGACACTCGATATGTTTGAGGAATTAGCCGCTTGCCCCACCATCCAAGCGGTGAAAGAATCCACCCGTGATGTGAGTAACGTTACCCGGATGCTAAACCGGTTTGGTGAGCGATTTAAGATTTTATGTGGCGTGGATACGCTCGCCATGGAAGAGCTGATGCTCGGAGCACACGGATGGGTGGCGGGTTTGGTTTGTGCCTTTCCGAACGAGACCGTGGCGATTTACCAACTGATGAAAGCCGGAAAAATGGCACAGGCGCTGGCTATTTATCGCTGGTTCCTGCCGCTGTTGGAGCTGGATATTCACCCCAAGTTGGTGCAGTACATCAAACTCGCTGAACAGGAGACGGGGCTCGGGTCAGAGGTTGTTCGTCTGCCGCGGCTGCCCCTCGCCGGTGCAGAACGCGACCGGGTGTTGGGCATCATTCGCGAGGGCATTCGCACCCGGCCCGCTTGCTGATGGGGCGGTTTCATCTTTCTGATATTGAAGCGGCCGCAGGCCGTATCGATCCGGTTTTTTTGCGGTCGCCCCAGTTTATATGCGAGCCGCCTAGCGAACCCTGCAATGCCGATGTATTGATCAAACTTGAAACGGCCAATCCAATACGGTCATTCAAGGGCCGCGGAGCTGATCTGCTGGTACAACAGGCGAAAGAGCCTTTGGTGAGCGCCAGCGCGGGTAACTTCGGACAGGCACTGGCCTATGCAAGTCGTACATACCAGGTACCCGTTACGGTTTTTGCCAGCGTTCATGCCAATGCGCTGAAGGTGGCGCGCATGAAAGAACTGGGCGCAACAGTGGTAGCCGAAGGCCTCGATTTTGACGCTGCAAAAATGGCGGGCCGCAGGTTTGCGCTTACCAATGGAATACGTTTTGTTGAAGACGGGCGCGATGTTGAAACAGCCATCGGTGCAGGTACAATTGCACTGGAATTACTGGAACGCGAAAATGATTTACACGCCATACTGGTTCCACTTGGCAATGGAGCGTTGATCAACGGTATCGGCTGTACTTACAAGAGCAAGTCTCCGGCTACGCGCATCATCGGTGTGCAGGCCAAGGGTGCCCCAGCTATGGTGGAATCATGGCAGCAGAGCAAACTGATCAGCTACCCAACAGTCGCAACGATTGCTGACGGTATTGGTGTGCGGGTTCCTGTACCGGAAGCATTGGATGACCTGCGGGGTAACATGGACGAGGCGCTACTTGTGTCAGACGATGCGATCATCCGTGCCATGAAACTCTTGTTCACCCTGGCCGGTATCGTGGTAGAACCCGCTGGAGCAGCCGGAGTGGCAGCGCTGCTGGAGCATAAGGAGCGAATTTCCGGTAAAAAGGTAGCTGTCGTGCTGTGTGGAAGTAACATCACAAACGCCCAGATGCAGCAGTGGCTGTGTTGATTCTGCCTGCAAGTAAACGGAACACTCACCACGGCATCTTCTGCGTACTCTCAGAGTCGCTACCTGGCCCGTGTCGGTCTGTTTTTCGGGAAGCGAATCGGTTGATATACCTACTCCTTCTTTGCGCCTCTTTCTACCGCCAGAGAACAGCATGAATTGGGGAAGGTGTGCTTGTATTCGCGGCGGCATGAAAATCTCAAAATGCGAGGGGAGATTGGTATGGATTTGAGATTAGTGACTTGATGTTTCAGATTTTAGAATGTGGTGATCGGGGAAAAACTGGCAAGCCATCTTACTCACCTCGTGAGGGTAAAGACTTCTAGGAGACAAAAGCCCCTAAAAATCAGGCGTGCATCTTCAAGCTTAGAATGCTTCGCCTACAGCAAAGTAGAAAGCACTGTTTCCATCCCGGCCAATGCCGTAGTCTAGTCGGATGTTTAAGTTTTCTTTTCGGTTTACTTTGATGCGTAAGCCTGATCCAAAACTGTATTTCATGTTGCTAAACTCGACTTGGGCCGGTTTTCGGAAAACTTCTCCGGCGCCAGCAAACACAACTGCTCCGATTCTCCAGAACAGCGGAATGCGAAGTTCAGCCTGAAAACCTGCGAAATTGAGATCACGAAAACGATTCCTGGCGTAGCCCCTTAGAATCTCCTCACCTCCTGCCGCTGCCAGATTATAAAAAGGTACATTTCCATCGTTAACGACGGACGTGATCTGCCATCCCAAAATCCAGTTACCTCCCAAGGGATGGTACTTAGAGAAGTTGATGTTGAAATTGGAAAAGCGAAACTGACTTCCCCAGGCTGGTTCATAAAAGTAACTGGAGAACTCAAAAAAATGACCTTTCATACTGTTAAAGATATTGTCCCGGCGGTCTGATGTAAACACAATACCAATACCACTGTTGATAGCGCCATCAGAGCCAGTTACCAGGCCCTGAGCCAGCTCACCGCCGGTTGTTTTGGCAACATTGAAATATCGGGTCAATTGGTAGTCCAACCCCAGGAACATCTTGGGTGAAATTTTGCGCATGACCAGCTTTTTTAACGTGAGTAATTCGTACGAGAATCGCTCTTCATCTGCTTTGAGAGACCTTGGGCCAATGCCATAGTAACGATCGGGAAACAAACGGTATCGCAACTCCCCTTTCAGCAGCCAGTTTTCTTCGGAAAGGAATACATTCCATGAGCCCCATGCATCAAACTGCCGGTTCTGCGTGTAGTCTGCTAAAAATTTCACGTAACTGAGGCGGGTGATGGTATCCTGTGAGTTTTTGCGTAGCTTGAAATAATACACACCGATTGCCCCCGCGGCCCATCGGGTATCCGGTGTGAAGAACACATAGGGTAGTGGCACAAGTCCTTTGCTGGCATCTTTCGCGCTGTCGGAGTTAGTGAAATAC
>CANGUI010000168.1 GCA_947457025.1 Flammeovirgaceae bacterium
ACCTCGCACTCCCATTTCTTGATACCAAAAATTTCTTCCGGTATGCGGATGTTCAGGTCCTGCTTCACTTTCACCTGGCAGCCCAGGCGGACATTTTCTTTTTGTTCCTGTCGGCTAAGGTGGCCCACTTCCGTCGGCAGCACATCTCCTCCGCCCGATTCCACCACACACTTGCACATGGCACAGGTTCCGCCTCCGCCGCAGGCCGAGGGCAGGAAGATTTTTTCGTTGGCCAGTGTGGTGAGCAGTGACGTGCCGGCCGACACGGTGATGGTTTTCTCGCCGTTGATGACGATTTTAACCGGGCCGGATTGCACCAGTTTTTTCTGAGCAAAGATCAATAGGGCGACCAAAAGCAGGATGATCAGGGTGAAGGAAACAATCGAGGTGAAGATCAGCATGGAATTACGCGTAAAGTGCGGCTACAAATATATTGCTTACCCCTAAAAGTAGACCGCCGTCCGGCGAAATTTTAGACCGTCCAGGCTAAACAAAAGGACCGAAGTCGTTGGGCGCGAAACTGTGCTGGTGTGGTAGCCTGTTGGGTCAATCGGCTGAGGTTATTCAGAATTATTATCCGTGCCGTTCCCGGGTTTACGCCGCCGTAACTTGCTCTTTTTCAATACTTTTTATGGATTTCGGGCGGGTTCCCGGGGCCAGGATGACATTTACGCCCGGTTGGCCGGCCCAATTCCGGATTTTTTCCAGCGGCACATATCCCGTAAGGAATTGGTGGCCATTGCCGCGAAAGCCACCGGTAAACTGCAGAAAATCGTGCGGCGTCACGGCCTTGTCTGCTGTAAAGCTGACGATTACCTCTGCCGCAGCTTTGTTGCTGAAGCGGAGGGTAGTGCCTTCATTTCTTTTCTTATACTCATACCGGTAGTCGTACGTCAGCGCGGAGATGTCGCTCAACACGGCGGACCCGGTGGGGTAGCTGCCGGCACCCTTGCCTACAAACAGTTGCTTTTCGGAAAAAGCACTCTCAACCTGCACGGCGTTGTATTCGTTGCGCACGGAAGCGAGCGGATGGTTCGGCTCTACGAACTGCGGTGCGACCAGGCCAAATACGTGTTCGCCCTCCTTAAAGGCGCGCGCTACCAATTTTATGGTGAGGTTATGATCACGGGCATATTTCACATCGACCTCGCTGATGCGGTCGATGCCGAAGTTAACCACATCCTCGGGTCGAACAAATACCCCGAAGGTGTGAGCCATCGCAATGACGAGCTTGTACTTCGGGTCGAATGCCCTCACATCCAGGGCAGGGTCACTTTCGGCAAAGCCGAGCTGCTGAGCCTGCAGAAGGGCATCGGCATAGTTCTTTCGTTCCTCAAATACTTTGGTCAGGATGTAATTGGTTGACCCGTTAAAAATGCCTTCGATGCTGCTGAGCAGGTCGTTGTCGTAGTATTCTTCCAGATTACGGATGATCGGGATACTGCCGCAGACCGCACCCTCGTATAAAACCGGGCGATCGTACTTTCGCTGGAGTTGATAGATTTCTTCCAGGTGCTCGGCTAGCATTTTTTTATTCGCGGTTACTACGGCTTTGCCTTTTTCGAGGCTGCCTTTCACGATCTGAAAGGCCACCTCCGCATCATCAATCAATTCAACGACCACGTCAATTTCGGGGTCTTCCAGGATGTCGGAGGGGTTGTAGGTAAACAGGTCATGCTGGAGGGGCCGCTGCTTGTCGCGGTGTTTCACCCCGATGCGTTTGATTTCGGCTTTCACGCCATGTGTTTCGTGCAGCACGTGGTAAAGCCCTTGTCCGACACATCCGAACCCGAAAAGTCCGAGTTTAAGTTTTTTCTTCATCATATGATCTGTTCTGTTGTTCCAAGGAAGCCGTGGAGGATGTTTTTAAACTGTTCGAACTCGATGAGAAACCCATCGTGTCCGTAGGGCGAGTGAATGATTTCGAGCCGGGCATGGGGAATGTGGCTGGCCAGCATTTCCTGTTCGCATATCGGGAACAGCAGGTCGCTGTCGATGCCGGCCACAAGCGTCCGGGCTTGTATGGATTGCAGCACGTGTTCTGCCGAAGCTCGATGTCGGCCGATGTGGTGCGCATCCATCATGTTGAGCAGTGTACAATAGGTGAAGGCGTTGAATCGGTTGGCCAGTTTTTCACCCTGATATTGCTGGTAGGTGGCGGCCCGGAAGTTTTCGATGGTGTCAGCTGATTTTTCAGTTTGCGTTTCGCAGAAGGTGTTGTACGTTCGAAATGAAATCATCCCCATCGCGCGGGCTGCTTTCAGTCCCTGCACACCCGCACGGGGGTCCTCGTGCAGCCATGTGTTGTCCGCCGCAATGGCCATTCGCTGGGCCTCGTTAAACGCAATTCCCCAGGGTGAATGAAAAGCGTTACACGCTATGGCCGCGAGATTTCGGATCACGGTCGGACGTGCGATGGCCCATTCCAACGCCTGCTGGCCTCCCAACGAGCCGCCTACCAGCAACTGGATTTGATCGATGCCCAAATGTACCCGCAGCCGGTCGAACGCCTGAACAGCATCGCGGTTGGTGACAAACGGAAAGGTGTGGTAAAAAGGTTTTTTGGTTTCGGGGTTGACCGACAGCGGACCGGTTGAACCGTAGCAGCCCCCCAGCACATTTGCACAAATGATGAAATGATGCTTTGGATCCAGCGGACTTCCCGGTTCAAACATGCCCTTCCACCAGCTCGTTACATCCGCACTGCCCGTGAGTGCATGGCACACCCACACAACATTTGAACGGTCGGCATTCAGTTGCCCCAGTGTGGTGTATGCTAAGTGAAAACCCCGGAGTTCACCGCCGGCCTCCAGTTTCAGCACACCATCATCGTGGTAAACGTGATTGACTTTCAGCATGGTAAGGAAAGCTGCCCCGTTGTGCGGGGCAGCCGCGCGTCTTTATTGAACAAGTTGTGCCGCAAACACTTTCTCGAAAGCCTGTTCGAAGTCAGCCTTGATGTCATCGATGTGCTCCAGCCCCAGTGAAACGCGCAATAAGGTGGGCAGCACACCGGCTGAAATCTGCTCTTCGTCCGACAGCTGGGAGTGCGTGGTGGCCGAAGGCTGAATGATCAGCGTTTTGGCATCACCCACGTTGGCGAGATGGCTCACCAGCTTCAGGCTATCCACAAGTTGGGTGGTATTCTCTTTGGTTCCCTTCACTGTGAACGACAGCACGGCTCCAAAGCCGTTCCTGAGGTATTTCTTGGCCAGGTTATGGTAGGTGCTCGAGGCGAGCCCCGGGTAATTGACGCTTTCTACATGCGGGTGCTTTTCGAGCCACTGGGCGAAGGCCAGCGCATTTTCGCATGACCGTTGTACGCGCAGGGAGAGCGTTTCCAGACCTTGCAAAAACAAAAAGGAGTTGAACGGACTCAGCGAGGGACCAAAATCACGCAATCCTTCTACGCGAGCGCGGATGATGAAGGCAATGTTGGGCAGGCCGAGCGGATTGCCCTCGCCAAACACATCCCAGAATTTCAAGCCGTGGTAGCCTTCCGAGGGCTCCGTGAACTGCGGGAACTTGCCATTACCCCAGTTGTAATTTCCGCCGTCAACAATCACTCCTCCGATGGAATTACCATGACCGCCAATCCATTTCGTAGCCGATTCAACCACGACGGCAGCGCCGTGTTCAATCGGGCGGAAGAGGTAGCCGGCGGCACCAAAGGTATTGTCAACCACCAGCGGAAGGTCGTGCTTTTTGGCTACGGCTGCTACGGCATCAAAATCGGGTACGTTGAACCCGGGGTTGCCAATGGTTTCGAGATAGAGCGCTTTGGTGTTTTGGTCGATCAGCTTTTCAAAGTCTGCCGCCTTGTCGCTCTCGGCAAAGCGCACATCGATGCCCAGGCGTTTGAACGACACTTTGAATTGATTGTACGTGCCACCATATAGAAAAGGTGATGTGACAATATTGTCACCTACCGTAAGGATATTGTTCAGCGCGATGAACTGAGCGGCGTGGCCGGAGCCAACGGCCAGTGCGGCCACACCACCTTCCAGCGCGGCGATACGCTTCTCGAACACATCCGTGGTTGGGTTCATGATGCGGGTGTAGATGTTGCCGAACTCTTTCAGCGCGAACAGGTTGGCACCGTGTTCGGAGTTCTTAAACACGTACGAGGTGGTTTGGTAAAGCGGCACAGCGCGTGATCCGGTGGTGGGGTCGGCCTCCTGGCCGGCATGCAATTGCAGGGTTTCGAAACGAAGATTTGACATAAGTCAGGTAGTTTAAAGTTGATTTGATTTTTAATTTTCTTGTGAGGAATACAGCCGTAACCGTAGCGCTGCCCGTCACGCGGCAGGCCGTTCGTTACGTGTTGATGCCGGAAGCGCTGCGCTTACCAACAGGCAACAACCGTTACCCGCACCACATACGACATGTGCGACACGTGCTAAAGGAGAAGTTCTTCTTTCTTTGATTTTTCCGCGAGAGGGGAGCGAATACAAGCATATTTTTCATACACCTATCGGTTTATAGTTCCCGCCGGGACCTTCCCGGTGGGCAGGATGTAGCACCTGGTTCCCGCTTGACGGGAGGGGTTGCTAGCGCTTCATTGAGCCTGTTCTCTCAGCGCTTCTTTATAAATCGACTGGCTTGCGCTTTATCGATCTGATGACACAAACGTAGGGTTCATTAGTATAGTTTCCAAGTAGACTTTAAAAAAATGTAAATATTTTTTTTAAAAGACTTACTACTGTTAGCACGAATGACTTCTGGTAGGTTGAACTACACCTTACTTACCGGCTTCTTTTGCAGGTAGAATTGCATGGTGCTGTACTGTTATTGATGTGCGAGATTTTGCGAGGTCATCCCCATACGTTAGTTAAGCAGATGCAGATTATACACACCGTGAAAGGGGCTGCACCCGTATTGAGAACCAAGCGATACGTATGCTACATGTTCAGCGCGTACGTTTTGAAGTGGTTCCACCCCTGAGCTGACAGTGGTACTGCGTGGCCGGCTTTGGTGACCAGTATGTGCTGCTGTGGTTGGTCGTGCAGATGTCCAATGAGGTGGATGTCGGGGTGGTTTTTCACCTTGTCGAGGTCTTCGTGCCGGATGGTGAAGAGTAACTCATAGTCTTCGCCACCGTTGAGGGCGCAGGTAATCGGATCGATTTTGAAATCGAGGGATGCTACGTTATACGTTTCCGTGTCGATGGGTACTTTGTCTTCGAAAATTTTGATGCCACAGTTGGACTGGGTGGCGATGTGAAACAGTTCAGAGGCGAGTCCGTCGGAAATATC